>NZ_JBZXTS010000006.1:0-56311 GCF_058895785.1 Staphylococcus sp. B1(2026) | reverse complement strand
ACCTTCTTGAATTAATGTATCATATGTAGGGTTATGATACATGTGTGACAAAAAATAATATAAAAAAGAGAACCTCTGATATAATTAGTTTGCAGACAAAATTAAAAGAGAAGTTCCCTTGAGTACAATTATAATAACTAGATTTAGATACTTGACGTATTTGACAAAGTTGGTAGATTGACCAACCATATTTTTGATTGACTTCTCTAATCGCTAAAAATTCTCAATTGATATCTTTCAATTTCTGTTAATTCTAGTGATTCATCAATATATTTGCCTCTACCACGTCGATCAACTAAACCTTGGTCACCATTTTTCTGATATTTTCTTACCCATGTATAAACTTGTTAATAACTCCCATTATATTTTTCCATAGTCTCACTCATTGACAATCGTATATTGTGTGATTTCAATTCTTTCTTTTAGCATTATCTTTTTTTGATATTTTGTCATCATCTTTGAACTTCTTTTTCTAGTTATTCTTACATTCTTACATTCTTACATTCTTACATTCTTACTACTAGTATATTTAGAAATCCAGTCATATAAAACACTTATTGATGAAATATTATATTTTTGCCACGACAATTTACTTTGACCTTTCACTACGCTATCATGAATGGCTTTTAATTTAATTGTTTCACTATATTTCGTATTATTTTTTGTTATATACAATCTTTCTGTCCCGCCATTTTGATATTTATAAATCCATTGAAATAATATACTTGTACTCACATTAATTCTTCTTGCTTCTGCATAACAAGAAACACCTTGATTTAAAATTCTATTAAATTGAAATCATTTTTTCTCCTAAACCGTATTTTCTATATTTACGCATAGTAAACTCCCTTGATATTTTCACTAAAATTTTTTATTTTTTAGTGTCCACTATGTGGAAAGCATACCACTAGTTATACAACGTGTTGTAAAAAATAGTAAAAAGAAAGATTATCCAAATGGGGCCATTTAGCTGCCTTAACATATAGTAGAATAACAAATACAAGAAAGTATTATAGATTATTATCAAGTTAAAACAAAAAGTAGATCTGTCAAAAAATAACATTTTGAAGAAAGATGTTTTTTTGACGAGTGCAGTAAGCGAAGCACGATAGTATGAGAAGTCACCAACAAAAAGTTGATACTATTAACAGTATAATTTGAAGATTATACTACTCTAAAGTATAATAATCTAAAGTAGTATTATTTAGGGAGGCTATTATGTTTTTAGGTAGAGAACAAGAATTACAAGCTTTAGAAAAAATGTATGATAAAAATAATTTTCAAATGGCAGTAGTTTATGGGAGAAGACGTATAGGTAAAACATCATTATTAAATGAATTTATCAAAGATAAACCATCGTTATATTTTCCTGCAGAAGAAGTTAATGATTATCTAAATTTAGAGAAATTTTCTAAGATATTAGGTGAAATGTTAGGTATCAATCAATTTCCGCCGTTTAAAAATTGGAATAATTTTTTTAAAGTGATTGAAGAACAATTTGGTAATGATCATTTAGTAATGATTATTGATGAATATCCATATACAGCAAATGCCAACAAATCTTTAAATTCAATTTTACAACATGTGATTGATTATCAATTTAAACATACTAATATTTTTTTGATTTTATGTGGCTCATCAATGAGTTTTATGGAAAATCAAGTATTAGGTGAAAAGAGCCCATTATTTGGTAGACGTACAGGACAATTAAAAATTACACCATTGGATTACTATGATGCAGCAATGTTTTATCCAAATGCAAGTGATGAAGATAAAGTGAAATATTATGCAACAATTGGTGGTACGCCATATTATTTATCGTTGATTGATGATAGTTTAACATTTGAAGAAAATTTAAAAGAACTATATTTTAATATTAATGGTTATTTGTTAAACGAAGGTGTACTACTAATGAAACAAGAGTTTAGAGAGCCTGCGAATTATAATGCAGTGCTTCAAGCTATTGCGAGCGGTGCTAATGTGTTAAATGAAATTGCTGGATTTACTAAATTACAAAATAGTTTAATATCAAAATATTTATTAACTTTACAAGAATTAAACTATATAGAAAGAGTCATTCCATTTGGTGCTAATCCATTAAAAGGTAAAAAAGGTCAATATAGAATTACAGAAAATTTCATTGCTTTTTGGTATCGATACATATTTTCTATTCGCAGTGAGATTGAACGTGGTTATGGTGATATTTATTTTTCATCAGCTTTAGCTAATCTGAATGAATTTATAGGTAGTATTTTTGAAGAAATTACGCTACAGTATTTAAGAAGACAGAATAGTCAAGGTGCATTGCCTTTTATTGCTAAATCATTTGGCAAGTGGTGGGGCAAAGATAAGTCAGGTCAAGTACAAGAGATTGATGTTATTCTTGAATCTATGTCAGGACAAGAATTATTGATAGGTGAGTGTAAATGGCAATCTAATATTAAAACGAATAAAGTAATGAATACATTAAACCAACGTGGTGGTATTTTCAATCATGATAAAATTTACAAATACTTGTTTACTAAAGTATCACAACAACTAGAAAGTGAAGATATTATTACTGTTTCATTAAGTGATTATTATAAGTGATATTAAATAAATGAAGATGAATTAATAATTTAACAGAGGGGCTGGGGAAAAACTAGCCCCCTGTTGTTATTGAATATGTTGTGAAAAGAAATTACTATCTAGATACGTAATTACTTTTTTATCATACTTTATCACTTGTTGCTGCTCTAAATTTTTTATTACTTTACTAACTGTTTCACGTGTCGTAGCACTTAATTTTGCCAGTTCTAATGTTGTGAGAGGAAAAGGTATTTTATTACTCTTTTTAGCAAGATCTAAATAAAGAATCGTTAATGCTTGAATCACTCTATCTGTTGCATTTTTTGTTAATGTATTTCTCAATTTTAATTCATGAAATCTTAAAATATTAGATAATTTATGACAAATATTTTGCATTTGATTCGAATTTTTTAATACCATTTCTTCATAAATTTCTTTAGAAATATAAAATAATTCAACATCTGTTATAGCTCTTGCAGTATAATGGTAAAATTCATCAACTAAAATACCACCGTATGGAAAAAATGTTTCTGCTTTAATAAAATCTAAGTAAACAAATTCATCTAAGGCATTATACTGCTCAATTTTTACATAACCTTTATAAACAAAATATAATTTATCTCTCACATCACCTTCAAAAAATAAAATTTGATTTTTAGGAATTCGACGAAAAATCATTTGTTCACACAACTTATCATATTGTTGCACTGTCAAATACTTAAACGCATCATAATTTCTCAATATATAATATTGCTCTGTTGTTATCATAGTTCTCCCTCATCTATGTTTTATTTATCTAATACTCTTATTAGTATATCATAATAAATCATTACTCATCCGCACATTGCTAGTTTATTGCCTTCTTTTAACCAACAAACTTACACCAACACCTTTTTAAACAAATGTAGTATATAATTGAATATATAGTGTCAGTTAATTTTTTAAGACTTACTTCTAAAAACATAGTTACTCACATCCATTGTCTTAATCTATCAATGCCATCATTTTTATATCTCTATTATACTTAATTTAAAATAAAATACATTTACACTATTTTTTATTATAGTCTACTTCAAATTTTTAATCGCAGTGTAATAACTTATAAGTATAATAAAACTATTGATGATTAAAAACATAAAAAATTCTAAGTGTGTAAAATTTGTTAGTTGACGTGCTCTCAAACTAATCATACCTTGTGAATATGGATAAAATGTTGATAATTTATCACTTATAAAAATAATAACAAAACCTATAAAAGATCCTATAGTTGCTATACCTACTGAACGACTAAAACTACGTAATTTTGCCATAATTGCTAATTGTAGACTAGTAGTAGAAACAATTGATAGTAGACTAAACCCCAACCATAAAAAATATTGACTTATTTCTAGTAAGGTGATTTCCATATTATTGATTACAATAACTGTATAAAAAATTATAAATAATATTATTTGTGGTATGATAACAATCGCCAATAAGTGTAATACTTTAGCAACAATCAATTTATGTAATGAAATATTATTAGCTAATAACATTTGTAAGTTATTGCGTTGAAATTCTTGTTCTAAAGACATTGCTACAAGAATACTTATCATGATTGGAAAAAATAATTGACTGTAATAAAAAGACAATTGTCCCCATAATAAAACAACTTGATGTTCTTTATCCATTAAATCAATATTACTAAAATATAAACTTAATCCTAGCATAGTACAAAAGAAAAGAAAACTAAGGCAAATTAATATCATTACAATATTTTGATTTTTCTTCCATTCTACATATAAATAACTCATTATTTTATATACCTACCTTTCTTTAACATTAAACAGTACGCACAAATATAATATACTAGCATTAACAGACAATATATAATTAAACTTATACCTATCTGTTGATTAAATACATACTGAAATTGATTTTGGTGTATTTGATAATTAAAAAGTGATAAATAGTTTGTGTGTCCCCAAGCTAAAAGTAGCTTTATAATATTTGGTGCTTGGCTTGATATTATTCCAAAAAAACCGCCTAATAAACCTAATGCAACAACAATGGACTGTTTTTGAATAAACATGCTTAAAGCCAAGTATAAACAAACCAAAGAAAAAGAAATCATTATAATCGAAACAACATACAAAAATAATAAATGATAATTTAACGATAACGAATACATATTACTAATTAACCAAATTGATAAGGTTTCTAAAATAGCTATTGTTATATATACTAAACTTGAAAATAATAATTTTTGATTAAAAATCTCATGAAATTCTTGACCATTTATTAATAATAATTTAAAAGTGGTTCCCTGTACTTCGTTCATAACTATTTTAGAACAAAATAATGAAATAGAAATAGGTAATAATAAACTATTAATTTCTTTCACCATGTAAAAAATAACATGACTAGAATGAAACTGTGGTAAATTAATATATCTTCCTACTGTCATCATCATCCATAAAATACCTGTGATTAATATACTATAAACAATAATATAAGATTTAGTACGCTTTGCTTTAAGTCTTTCAATACTAATCATATTCATATTTCATTACCTCTCTATCAGTTTTAAAAATATGTTTTCCAATGATTCTTGTTTTTTCACCACTTCAGTTAGATCATAATTATTGACTATAAGTTGCTTAATTAATAAACTCAGTTCAATATCAGCTATATTATTAAGCTGTAAATGATTTTGTGTTAAATTCAAAACATTAACATCCATAGTTTCTATTAAATTTAATAAATTATGATTATTACTAAAATCACCTCGAATATCTATCCACCTATTTAAATGAATATCTTTCATCGTATTTTCATAAACTAGCTTTCCACAATGAATAATGCCTACTTTGTCTGCAATATTCTCAATCTCTGATAAAATATGTGTTGATATTAATATAGCTAAACCCTTTTCTTTAGCTAATTTTATTAATAATTGACGTATTTCATGTATCCCTGCTGGATCTAAGCCATTAGTAGGTTCATCTAAAATTAAAATTTTAGGTTTTTTCACTAGCGCAAAAGCTAATGATAAACGTTGCTTCATACCTAAAGAATAGTTTTTAACTAATTTCTTTTTTAAAGACGAATCTGATAATCCTACAAGTTTTAATGTCTCCTCTATATTATGCTCTGAAAATCCCACTATTTTTTGTAAGACTAATAAATTTTCATAAGCAGTTAAATTAGGATAATATGACGGCTCTTCTATTATTGATCCGATATATTCCAAATACTTTTTATCATGATTAATATTTTTACCCAACACACTAATATGGCCTTCATCTGCTTTAATTAAAGATAATATTAATTTCATTGTTGTCGTTTTTCCAGCACCATTAATACCAAGGAACCCATAAATTTCTCCTTCGTTTACAGATAAATTTGAAATATCTACAACAATTTTATCATGATATTTTTTCTTTAAATTACTAATTTCTATCATATTTATCTCCTTTAATCTATTTAAAGAACGCTTGCATTTTTAATTTTTCTACTCTAATATTTAATTATGAAGATATTATTTTTACTGTAATATTAACTTACTAGATTAACTTAAAATTTAGTTTAATATATTCTTAAATTTACCTTAATTTTATTAAAGGAAGTGATTTTATGGACTTTGAGAAAAATTTATTAAGAAAGAAAATTTTAATTGTAGATGATGATAATGCTTTAAATCATTCAATAAAAGAAATACTAATAACATATGGTTTTCAATCAATTACATGTGCTTTTTCTGCTAAAGAAAGTATTCATCTTATTAATACTAAAGAATTTGATTTAATTATTTTAGATGTTATGTTACCTGATGACAGTGGTTATACTGTCGCACAATATATTCGACAATATTATGACCTACCTATTTTATTTCTCACTGCTAAAAATAATCCCGAAGATGAGATTCAATGTTTACAAATTGGTGGTGATGATTATATTCCAAAACCATTTTTACCTAAAAATCTTGTTTATCGTATTTTATCTTTATTAAGACGCAGTTATAAAAATGATTGTAATAACATAATTATAAATGATATGATAATAGATTTTAAAAATGCGGTAATTATCAAACCTAATAATCAACATGCTTTGACACCTATTGAATTAAAATTACTTCATAAATTATATGCTAACAAAAATTATATCGTATCTATTGAAGCACTTTGTCAAACAATTTGGGGTGTTGATTATTTTGGTTATGAAAATTCTTTAATGGTACATATACGTAAAATTAGAGAAAAAATTGAAGTCAACCCTTCAACACCAACAATACTTATCACAATAAGAGGTTTAGGCTATAAACTAGTTATATAGAGGTAAAATATGTACGCTTTCATTAAAAAATCAATCATTCAATTTCTTTTGTCATTTATTTTAATTATTATTATTAACTTTGCTTTAATTGGTACTTTAGTATTAAAAATTAATAATGGCCAAAATACTTTATCTTTAGTTGAACAAATTGATCACCAAATCCATTATATTAATAAACAATTTATAATTTCTGAATCAGGTCGAGATTTAATTAAACAACATCATTTATGGGTACAAATTATAGATAAAAATAAGGGAACTGAATTATTCAATATTAATAAACCACATAATATTGCTAATAAATATAATTATGCTGACACTTTACAATTTTCCAAATATTATTTGCAAGATTACCCTATTTTTAGCAAAATAAATGATAATTATATTACTTTAATTGCTTTCCCAAAAGATAAAATCGTACGTTATCAACATAATTATTTAAATCTCCCTACCATTAAACTTATACCTTGGTTTGTACTTATAATTTTAATTATTAATTGTTTCTATTTCGGTTTCTTATATTTTTACAGTACACGACGTATTTCTAAACACTTAACACCATTAGTTAATGCCATAGATAAATTACCGCATGGTTTACAAACACCTATTACAAGTATAGATGAGTTAAATCATTTAACTACAGCTATTACACATACTGACGGTTTATTAAAGAAAAATGCCTATTTTAAAGAACAGTGGATTAATGCCATTGCACATGACATTAAAACACCTTTATCCGTCATTATTAGTCATGCTGATTTAGCTAAAACATTAAATCCTCATCATCAGATTGCACAACATATGTCACATATTTTAAATGAAAGTTATTACATACAAAACGTACTGAATGATTTAAATATTTTTGCACGTATTACCAATAATAATTTTATCTTAAGAAAAAATCTATTAATATCGTGACCTTCATTAAAGAAATGATGATTGATATTCTGAATCAAGAAATTTGGACCAATGTAACTTTTGACTTTCAGCATCAATTAAATCCGAATAGTCAATTAATTGAAATTGATGAAGCACTTATGTCTCGTGTTATTCATAACCTACTGTACAATTCTGTCTTGCATAATAAACAACAATGTAACATTAGCATATCTATAAAAAAAATAAATACTACTATACAAATTATCATCAAAGATGATGGAAAAGGTGTCACTCATTCACAACTTTTAACTTTAAATCAAATAAATTTTATTGATTTATCTTCTATTCGTCAAGGTGGTTTAGGACTTAAAATTGTAAAACAAATTATTGAGTTACATCAAGGTAGCTTTACAATTGATAGTCAACCTCATCAATACTTTAAAAATACTATTATTTTACCACTATAAATTAATAATCATGCAAACTTAAAACCACGCACTATTCAAACAGTACGTGGTTTATTCGTTATATTTTTCTAAATTAACTTTACCTTCTCAAAAAATAAAAGTGCTGATGATTTTGTCATCAACACTTTAAATTATAGAAATTTTTACTACCCTTCACTTTGACTTGCTACCAACACATCTAATTGTTTGACCATTGGTGCTAACCAATATTTACCTTGTTTTGTACATTGTAAGATGAATTGTTTATCTTTATAGTCGATTTTCAGTTGGCGACCGAAAGCGAGTGAGGCTTCGAATAATTTTGAACCATCTAATTGATTGGCATTAGCTTCTGAAATAGTAAAGATAACAGACTTATCTTGTTCTTTTATTTGATTAACACCTAATAAAAGGGCTGCTATTTTTAATTCTACAATGGCTAATAAGTCAGCTACGGCTTGTGGATAATTACCGTATCTATCTAATAATTCGTCTCTACATTCATGTAAATCATATAATGTAGTGATGTTTTGTAATCTTTGATAGATTTCAATTTTTTGTTGTTGACTTGAAATGTATGATGATGGGATGTAGGCATCAACATGTAGTTTCATATCTAATTTTGGTGTGGTGATTTCTGGTGCTTCGCTAATATCTTCTTTTCTTTGATCGATAGCTTGTTCTAACATTTGTGCATATAAATCATAACCAACAGCATCAATAAAACCATGTTGTTGCTTACCAAGTAAATTACCTGTCCCTCGAATTGATAAGTCACGCATTGCAATTTTAAAACCACTACCTAATGAAGTAAATTCTTTAATAGCTTGTAAACGTTGTTCTGCGACTTCACTCAATAATTTATCTTTTGGATAAGTAAAATAAGCATAGGCAATACGGTTTGAACGTCCTATACGCCCCCTTAATTGATAAAGTTGTGATAAACCGAAACGATCTGCATTTTCAATAATTAACGTATTTGCATTTGGCACATCAACACCTGTTTCGATAATCGTTGTTGTCACTAACACATCAATATTTCCTTCTATAAAATCAAGCATGACACGTTCTAATTGACGTTCAGTCATCTGACCATGTGCAATTTCTACAACAGTATCTGGAGGTAATAAAGCCATTAATTCCGCACGTTTCATTTCAATATGCTCTACACTATTAAATAAATAAAAGACTTGCCCCCCACGTGCTAATTCACGCATAATGGCTTCAGCAATAAATGTAGCATGAAAGCCCATGACATAAGTTTGTACAGGGTAACGTTCTGACGGTGGTGTTTCAATAACTGATAAATCACGTATACCAATTAGACTCATATGTAGTGTTCTTGGAATAGGTGTCGCTGTTAAAGTTAACACATCTACATTCGCCTTTAATGCTTTTAATTTTTCTTTATGACGTACACCAAAACGTTGCTCTTCATCAATAATTAATAGACCTAAGTCTTTATATTTTACATCATTAGATAATAGGCGGTGTGTACCGACAATAATATCGACTTGCCCTTTAGCCAGCATCTCTAAATCTTGTTGTTGCTGTTGTTTCGTTCTGAAACGACTCATTAATGCAACATTAACAGGAAATTGTCCAATACGCTCGATCAATGACTCATAATGTTGTTGTGCTAAAATAGTTGTCGGCACTAAAATAGCAACTTGCTTACCATCCATCACAGCTTTAAATGCTGCACGTAAAGCGACCTCTGTTTTACCAAAACCAACATCACCACATAATAAACGATCCATTGGTCGTGTACTTTCCATATCTTGCTTAATTTCTTGTACTGAACGCAACTGATCTTCAGTTGGTTCATAAGGAAAATCCGCTTCAAAATCACGTTGTTCTACTGTATCTGCACTAAAAGCATAGCCTTGTGCTTTTTCACGTGCACTGTAAATTTTAATCAATTCATCTGCGATGTCATCTACTGACTGTTGTACTTTACGTTTTGTTTTTTGCCATTCAGTACCACCAAGTTTATATAATTTAGGTGCAGTGCCTTCAGTCGCACCGGTATATTTTAAAACATTAGCCATTTGATTAACAGGCACATATAAAATATCTGTCCCTTGATATTGAATTTTAATATAATCACTATGTATGCCTTGACGCTCTAACGTCTCAACACCTAAATACTTACCAATACCATTAGCTGTATGTACAACATAATCACCAACATGTAATTCTTGATAAGATTTAATTTTTTCAGCATTAGAATAATTTGAGTGACTAGAAGCACGTCGTTTTTTACGTGTATTTTGATTAAATATGGCTTGTTCTGTAATAACCGCTACTTTAGCATAAGATAATGAAAACCCATGAGATAACACATCACCTACAGTTATTACAATGCCACTATCCCCTTCATCCAAACGATACGAAGTAAATTGCATATCCTCTAAAATTTGTACTAAGTTTTTTTGTGCATGTTTTGTTGCTAATTGAATATTAACATAATAATCATGCGTTAAATAATACTCTAACTCTGCTAATAATAAATCATATTTGCCAAATAAATTCTGCCCCTCAATATATTTATAACTAATATGTTCATCAATTGGCATGTCTAATCTCGTTGTTAAATGTGCATAATAATATTTAGTTAATGTTGAATTGCTAACATTTTTCAAACTATTTTGTGCAATGATTTGCTGATCGGCATAGGCTTCTCCCTGTGACATCATCGTCACTAGCCATTCTTGTGCTTGTACTTGATACTGTTGATCTATACTTATAAGACGTGAAGGTTCGTCTAAAATAATAACACTATTGTCTGGGAAATAATCTTGAATCGTCGTTTCTTGTTGATAACCATAAGATAAATAAGGTAATAGCACTTGTTTTTGACCTAAATCATTGACTTGATGCATTAAATTATCCAAATGTTTCATTGCTAATTGTTGTAACTCAGCATCAAAATTAATAAGGGTATGTTGTTGATGATAAGTTAATTGCTTAATGATATTATCTACAATCTCTTCGCTCAATAAATAATCATTAGCTGGACTAATCGTCACATTTTCTATATTTTTTAATGATCGTTGTGAAGTTTCATCAAAAAATCGCATTGAATCAATTTCATCATCAAAAAATTCAATACGAATTGGATGAGATTGAAAAGGTGCAAAAATATCACAAATACCACCACGCAAACTAAATTGACCTAATGAATCTACATGATCTGTACGTTCATAACCCATTGTAATTAACTGACTAGCTAATTGACTAACGTCTAATGTTTCACCTAATTGCAGAACTAATTGTGATTGTTGCCACTGTGATTTAGTCGGTAATAATTGATATAGTCCAGCTAATGGTATGAAATAAATACCTGCTTCTGATAATAACAAACGATTAATTACATTAATACGTGTATACATCTCCTCAGGACTTTTAGTCACCATTTGCGACATAATCAATTCTTCTGCACCATAAATAAAAACATCTGATGTAAAACATAATAAATCTTCAGCTAGTTTCTGAGCATGTAATAGATTTGACGTCACAATAATCATTGGTCGTGGTTGTTGTTGATAAATTGCAGCAATATGTGCTGCTTTTGCAGATTTACCTAAACCCGTCACTAAGACATTACTTTGTTTCAAAATTTTATCTAATTGGCCGTCTTGTTGAATATGCCGAATTAATTGACCTGTCATGCATCTGCCCCCTGTTTATATTTCACCATTATGCGTATTCATAATGTTTAAAAAACTTTTTTGTGGCAATAAGTCTACTATTTCTAAACAATGTGCCAGCACTTTTTCTAAAACTTCTTGTTCTGTTTTAGCAAAATTTTGTAAAACATAATCAACGACTTTCATACCATTTTTTGGACGATCAATGCCTAAACGTACACGTTTAAATTTATCTGTCCCTAAATGTTGAATTAATGACTTAATACCATTATGCCCACCAGCAGAACCTTTTTGACGCATACGTATGTGCCCTAATGGAATATCTAAATCATCATAAAAAACAATTAAATCTTCAATATCAATATCATAATAATCAAGTAATAGTCGCACACATTCGCCTGATAAATTCATATAAGTTAATGGTGTAATTAATAAAAATCTTTCACCATTAATATAAGTAAAAGTATAAACACCTTTAAACTTTGTTTTGTCTAATTGCAAATTATACTGACGACAAATAGCTTCAATAACTAAAAAACCAATATTGTGTCGTGTATAGTGATACTGTTTTCCAGGATTACCTAATCCTACTAATGCTTTCATTTTAACCTCCTCTTATCCAATACAAAAAGGGAGTGGCGAATGCCACCCCTGCCTATTAATTACTAATCAGCACTTATTTATTCAAATAATACACTTAATGGTTCATTGGCATGAATTTTTTTCACAGCTTCACCTAGTAATGGGCCTACTGATAACTGCGTGATTTTATTAATTCTACGTTCTTCTGATTGCTTAATTGAATTAGTAATAACTAATTCTTCAATTGGTGAAACTTCAATTCTTTCAATCGCCGGACCAGACAATACAGCATGTGTACAGCTTGCATAAATTGCTTTAGCACCACGATCTTTTAATGCTTGTGCACCTAAAACAATAGTCCCAGCTGTATCAATAATATCATCAATTAAAATACAAATTTTACCTTCTACTGAACCAACAATATTCATGACTTCAGACACATTTGGTTTTGGTCGACGTTTATCTATAATTGCAATTGGTGCATTCAAACGTTCAGCTAATTTACGTGCACGTGTAACCCCACCATGATCTGGAGATACAACAACAATATCATCAGTGTTCCAACCTTTATCATTGAAATAACGTGCAATAATCGGTGCACCAAATAGATGATCAACTGGAATATCAAAGAAACCTTGGATCTGTAAAGCATGTAAATCTAAAGTCACCATACGTGTTGCACCTGCTTTTTCAATTAGGTTGGCCACTAATTTTGCTGTAATTGGTTCACGACTTCTTGCTTTACGATCTTGACGTGCATAGCCATAATATGGCATCACAACATTAATTGTACTTGCTGAAGCACGTTTTAATGCATCAATCATAATTAATAATTGCATTAAATTATCATTTACTGGTGCAGATGTTGACTGGATAATATATACATGGCAGCCACGAATACTTTCTTCAATATTAATTTGAATTTCACCATCACTGAATGTTTTTACACTACTTTTGCCTAAAGGTATACCCATATGTTCGGCAATTTCTTGAGCAAGCTCCCTGTTAGAGTCTAGTGAAAAGATTTTCAAATTATCTAAACTTTGTGTCATTATATTAGTCCTTTCATACTGTGAAATTGTAATCTACTGTTATCACATATTATAATACATGAATTTGCTTAAAATTTATAGTATTTTATTAACAACAAAATAATTTTTATTATTCTGATTTTTTACTTATAACAAATACTTCTTTTTAAAGGGTGGTAATTTAGCAGCATAGCCTTCTTTATTTTCTTGTTTAGAACGTGCAATAGCTAAAGCACCTTGTGGTACATCACGACTAATTACTGAGCCAGCTGCGGTAATTGCTTCATCTCCAATATTTACTGGTGAAATTAATACTGAATTACAGCCAATAAAAGCATTTTTTCCGATAGTAGTATGGTGTTTATCTTTACCGTCATAATTCACTGTCACTGTGCCGCAACCTAAATTCGTACGTTCACCTACTGTCGCATCACCAACATAAGTTAAATGCGCTGATTTAGCTTCATTGCCAAATTTAGCTTTCTTCATTTCTACAAAATTACCAATACGTGCTTTATCGCCTATCTCACAATTTTGACGTAAGTGTGCATATGGCCCTATCATTGTTTCATGACCTACTGTACTATTCGTAATTACTGAATGCGACACTTTAACACTATTACCTAAAACAGCATTGTCAAAATGACAAGCACCTTCTACTAAACAATCCTCACCAATCACCGTACGACCAAAAATAGTAGATCCTGGATAAATAATCGTATCTGCACCGATAACTACTTCTTTACCGATATATGTATTCTCCGGATCAATAATCGTCACACCATTTAACATATGTTGGTGATTAATACGACGTCTCATAATTTGTTCTGCTTGAGATAATGCTACTCTATCATTAATACCTAATGTTTCATCAAAATCAGCTGTCACATACGCTGTCACAACTTCACCTTGTTCTTTTAAAATACCAATCACATCTGGTAAATAATATTCACCTTGTGCATTATCATTATTTACTTTTGATAAAGTATCAAACAATGCTTTATTATCAAAACAATAAGTACCTGAATTAATTTCTTTAATTTTCAATTCTTCAGGTGAACCATCTTTTTGTTCAACAATTTTTTCTACTAAACCAGCACTATTACGAATAATACGACCATATCCCGTAGGATCATCAGTAATAGCAGTTAAAATCGTTGCTTTAGCTTTCATTTCAATATGACGTTCAATCATTGCATTAATTGTCTCTGATGAAATCAATGGTGTATCACCACAAAGTACTATTGTAATGCCTTCTTTATCTTTCAATAGATTTTCAGCTTGTTTAACAGCATGTGCTGTGCCTAATTGTTGTTCTTGTAATACAAAATGACTAGCTTCACCTAAATGACTTTTAACAGTTTCAGCACCATGACCAACAACAGTCACAACATCTATAACACCTGCTGCTTTAACATTACTTAATACGTGCTCAACCATTGTTGTGCCACATACTTTATGAAGTACTTTATACAACTTCGATTTCATACGTGTCCCTTTACCTGCTGCTAAAATAATTGCATACTTATTCATCATACACTTTTACACTCCTTCTATTTCTGTTAATAATTGTAAACTATTACCTTCTTCTACTGTGAAATCACCTGTAAATTCATCAATTTTAGATAATCTAACTACTGAGGTATAATCTTTAATTAATTTATGTGCAACATCTTTTTCTTCTACTAATACAGCAATCCCTTTAACACAAGCATTAAATTCATCCATTAATGACATCATACCAGAAATAGAGCCACCTGCCTTCATAAAATCATCTACAAGTAAGACGTTCGCCCCTTCTTTTAATGTACGTTTCGATAAAACCATCGTTTCAATTTTACGTGTTGAGCCAGACACATAATTAATTGATATCGTCGTACCTTCTGTCACTTTACTATCACGACGAATGACAACAACAGGTACATTTAATACTGCGGCTACTGCATGAGCTAAAGAAATACCTTTAGTTGCAACAGTGACAATGACATCAATATCTTTATTTTGATAAAGCGTTGCAATTAATTTACCAATTTGTGAAATAATCATTGGATTACCCATAATATCAGACATAAATAGATAACCACCTGGCAATAATCTATTTTTTTGGCGCAATAAATCACAAACATTGTTCACTATATTTTGAGCTTCATGTAAATATAATTTAGGGCTAAAAATCACACCACCCGCAGCACCTGCAATCGTTCTAACATCACCAATATGCGCCAATTCAAAACTATCTTTAATAATTTGAATATCTTCACTAATAGAAGATTTTGCTTGAGAGAATCTCTCTACAAAATAAGATAAAGAAATTAATTGATTAGGGTGTTGCAATAAATAATGTGTCATTACAACAATTCGTTCACTACGTTTCAATTTTGTCATAAACTTCTCCTTCTTCTCCAATAATACGTACCTCCGGTTCTAATAACACACCAAATTGTGACTGCACGACTTTTTGTACATGATTAATCAATTGAATATAATCATCACACGTTCCATGATCTACATTAACCATAAAACCTGCATGTTTCGTTGATACTTTAACACCACCTATACGATAGCCTTGTAAATTAGCTTGTTGAATTAAAGCACCTGCAAAATAACCCGTTGGACGTTTAAAAACAGAACCACAAGAAGGATATTCTAAAGGTTGTTTACTTTGACGTTTTTCAGTTAAATCAGCCATAATCGCTTTAATATTTGTAATATCACCTGGCTTCAAATCAAATGTTACTTGTAACACAATTGATTGCTCATCTTGAATTTTACTATGACGATAACTAAAAGCTAAATCATCACTATGATATGTCACAATTTGACCATTTCTTTGTACTACTGTCACGGCTGTACAAATATCTTTAACTTCACCACCATAAGCACCTGCATTCATATAAATGGCACCACCTATAGAACCTGGAATACCACAAGCGAACTCTAAGCCAGTCAATCCTTTTTGACAAGCAAACTCAGATACATCAATAATTGCAGCACCACTATCAGCGATAATTTGATGACCTTGTTGGTGTATATTTTGTAAACCTAATAAACTCAATACAACACCACGAATACCACGTTCACTAATTAAAATATTAGAACCATTTCCTAAAACTGTTAGTGGAATTTGTTGTTCATCACAATATTTAACAATACTAATTACATCTTGTGACTGTTTAGGTACCATATAAACATCTGCATTACCACCCGTTTTAGTAAAAGAATATTTTCTTAAAGGCTCATCAAAATAAATAGCTGTATCGATGAGTTGTGCAGCAAATATTTTAAATTGTTCTCTATTCATAACATCATCCTTTCTCCTGATTTGCTTTCTGTAATAATTGTTGAATGAATTGTTGTTTTTTAGCATTATATAATTTAATTTCTTTACCATGTTCAATAATCAATTGTTGTTTATAATTATGATACATTTCACGATAATTTTCATCATGAATGATTAAATGATGAAATTGTAAATGTTGATAATAAAGTTCGCTATCTTGTTCGACAATATGCAATTGATGTGACTGCGTTAATTGATGCCATTCAGCAAACTTAGCGTAGAGTAATTTTTTAACTAAATGTCTATGAATTCGATAATAATTATGATAATTCATGCGTTTTTCATCTAAATTAGTCACATCATGTAAAGTTTTTAAACCGATAAGAATATCAACTATCGGGCGACCTTGTAATATCTCATGTGCGGTACTCCCAATATGATGCATGGAACAAATTGGCATGTCAGGAATATTTTTTAACAATTGGCATTGGTGCAAAAAATCTTGATAGCATTGTTCCGTGTCATGTGTTTCATATTTGATTGCTGAAATTAATAAATTATTCATTTTCAAATACCTCAATCATTTGTCTCGCCCACACAAAATCAATTAACTCAAAATCATGACTCTCTAACCATCTATCGGCGTAAGTTTCTTCAATGATTTTGACAATGTCATGATCAATCGCAATATCATAGTGTTGTTGCTGATCATCCTGATAACAAAAACATAATTGATTGTCTTGATTAAGTTCAATTCGACCACTTGTCACAAGATGTGGCGCAATTTGAGATTGAATTTCTGCAGCAATGACTTCTTTCGCAATGTGATAAACACGATCATCTAAACGATGATAAAATAATTGTAAACATTCTGATAAACTCACAAAATCAGTAACTACTCTCAAATGATATGTGACACTTTCTTCTATATCTTCAAACAAATCATACTTTAATGTTTTTTCATCGCCAGGTTGATAAAATGGTGCCAAATAAACTAACAATTTTTCTTGTTGGTCATGATAAATACAAGGATATATTATCTCTAATGGTTGATGACAAAAGATGCAACTTGGAGAAAATAATGTACGGTTTAATACTTGTTGTTTTAAATGTGGCATTGCTTCAACATCAATATGAGGATAAATCGTAATTGTTTGAGAATTTTTACATGATGAACAAGTCACTCGTTCTTGTCGATACGACATCATTATACCCTCTCTTTCGTAATATATGTTAATTATATCATAGAAGTGAGCCGATACAATAGCGAACGTTCGTTAATCACTAATTGATTGAACAACTGTGTAGAAATCGTTATAATAATAACAATAAATAAAATGGAGGTTTTTCAGTGATTTATGAACAAGCACCTGCAAAAATAAATTTAACTTTAGATACTTTATATCGACGAGAAGATGGGTTTCATGAAGTTGAAATGATTATGACGAGTGTAGATTTAATTGATAGATTATCTTTTGAACCATTAGCACAAGATAAAATAGAATTACATTGTGACTCAGCCTACATTCCATCTGATCGACGTAATCTCGTCTATCAAGCTGCTGAATTATTAAAACAAACATTTAATATCAAACAAGGTGTTAAAATTAATTTACAAAAAAAAATACCTGTGGCCGCTGGTTTAGCAGGTGGTAGTGCTGATTGTGCTGCAGCATTTCGTGGTTTAAACAGATTATGGCAATTAAATCTAACATTAGATCAACTTGCAGAACTAGCTAGTCAATTAGGGAGCGATATTCCCTATTGTATTTATAATAAAACAGCTTTATGTCAAGGACGTGGTGAAAAATTAAAATTTCTAAGTGCTTTACCTAATGCTTGGTGCATCCTAGCCAAACCAAATATTAGTGTATCGACTGCCGAAATATATGGTGCTTTAAACTGTCAACAAGCATCTCACCCTAATACATCTCAAGCCTTAACTGCTATTGCAAACAAGGATTATAAATTACTATGCCAATCATTAGGTAATAGTTTAGAAAGTGTCACATTGACGAAATATCCACAAGTTACTCAATTAAAACAAATTATGACAAAAGCAGGTGCCGATGCTGTATTAATGAGTGGTAGTGGTCCAACAGTTTTTGCTTTAGTTCATCATGAAAATCAAGTCAGAAGAATTTATAATGCGTTACGTGGTTGCTGCCAAGAAGTATATGCTGTTAGATTATTAAAATAAAAGATTTCCATATTTTGGAGATCTTTTTTTCTATTTACAAACACTTCTAATCATGTTATTTTATTGTTATAAATAATAATCATTACGTTTTATAGGAGGGTCTATCATGTTATCTACTGATTTTCAACAAGCTTATCAAACAATTGAAAATATTAATACAAGATTAACTATTGAAGAACAACAATTAAGAAAAACGTTAATCGAACAATTAGTTGCTATCTATCCATCACCTTTAAAGTATGATCAAAAATATCACACTTTACTCCACAAACATATTTTCACATTAGATGATAACAATCATATTATTAATCTTTATCCATTTTCTATGTCTAAGACAAATAAACAAGTACATCTAGAACAACATCCGACACCTTTTTTTGCTATGTGTGCAATAGATGCCATCGGCATAAATTTTACATACCATCAAAATTTAATTATTGAAACACAATGTGAACTAACTAAAACACCCATTCAAATTAATGTAACTACTGATAAAATCAGTACCTCAAATAACACACCTCATATTTGTGTATTACATACAGACCTATCAGATATTTCTGATTGGGCTAACACTTGTTGTAATCAAATGCATTTTTTCATTAATGAACAAGCACTCCAACAATGGATAAAACAATATGGTTGCTCTAGTCAAACTTACTATCAACTGTCATTAGAGCAAGCACACCAAATTGCCAAAAAATTATTTTATACAAAATAAAAAATCGTCTAACTCAATTGAGTTAGGCGATTTTTAAAATAATTATTTTACAGCACTTGTTTTTGGTAAAGCTTTTTTAGCTACAGCTTTTGCTGGCGCTGCTTTTGATGATACTGCAGCTGCTTTAGTTGTTGCTGCTGCTTTTGCTGATGATTTAGCTTCTGCTTTCATTTCAGCTTTTGCTTCTGATTTAGCTTCTTCTTTTGATTCAGCTTTAGGTGTGTAAGCTTGCTCACCTTCGTGGTTTTGATCAAATCCTTGGAATTTGAATTCATTTGGGTTTTTGTCAGCTTGTGCTGATTCTTCTACATAAGTACCACCGTTTTCAACGATTTGGTTTTGGTTTAAGAATTTTTCAGTTGCTGCTTTTTCTTCTGCTGCTTTTGCTGCTGCCGCTTTTGCTGCTTCTTCTCTAGCTGCATCTTCTTTATCTGCTTGATTAAATAACGCTTGAATGCTGATGTCATTACCTTGCACTTGCTCATCTGCAGCGTGTACATAAGTTGTTACTGCGCCTAATGATAATAATGATGCTAAACCTACTGTTGCAATTTTTTTCATAATATAATACCAACTTTCTCTTTTTATAATTCTTAAGATTTCCTTAAGATATTTTAATTATAAACCCAATCTTTAAATTTTGTCAATAATAAATATCTTTTTGTAGTAAAATAACATATAGTTATCAAATGTAAGCACTATATATGATTAATACAGATAAATAAGATTGCTAGTTGCTTACAAGTTATTTAGATATCTTTTGAAGTAATTTTACAACATCTTCTACTTGTATATATAAACTATAAATTCCTCCATTTACTGTATGCCATTCACTTGCTTCTGTAATACGATAGTGATTATTTTTAATTGCCGATAAATCTTGCATATATTGTGCACTTAATATTGTTGTTATATTAGATTCATGTTCTTCAACGGCATCATCAACAATAATAACACTGGTCGGTTGATACATCGCAATATTTTTATCAAAATTCAAGATAATTTGTTTTTCTTTATCTATTTGTTGTTGTCTATTTGCTACTACTTGTTCATCTTCAGTGGCACTTTCTCTAGCTATCATGATTTTTTGATTAGCTACTTCCTCTGTTTGTACATCACTCACTGGTTCTATTTTTAAATCTGTGCTATAAATATTATCTCCCAATCCTAATTGCTTTAATAAGTCATTATATTCTGTCGTTAAATGAATATTATAGCCTTGTATATTTATCACAGCTAGTTTAATATCTTTTTTATCAAAATCACGAATATAAGCAACATCTAAGTCAATATTTTTAAAATATGTTTCGTACAAAGATGCCTTATTAAAAATATCACCCAACAACTGACTTTGTTGACGTAAAGACGTTAAATAATTTTTATTATCAATACCCGTATAAATGATTTTAGCTTGCGGTGCGGCTTGTTTTAACTGTTGAATAGTTGCTTCATTGCACTCATTATTACCAATAAAAATAACTTCAGGTGCTAATTTATTAATCATCTTAAAATTAATTTGTTCATGATTACCTACTGAAATATATTGTGACTTAGAAAATTCTCGACGCAAACTTTCTGGTAGTTGCTTTAACTTAGTTTCATCAGCACGTATACCAACAATTTGTTGATAAATATTCACTGCATATAATGAATCTAGTGTTGCCATATCTAACACAATGACTTTATTAGGCAATTTAGCCATTCTAATATGCTCGTTAACAGGTTTGACAGAACCATCTGCTAAAATCATGTTATAGTGCTGATCAAATTCTATGTAGGCAGTTGGTTGTTGTACTGATGATGAGACAGGTTCAACTTTAGACATTGACTGACACCCCATCAATAAACAACTCACTAAGCCACATGAATATATTAACTTCTTCATTTTTATATACTCCTCTTCGACTATTTTTATTTATTTTATCACAGTATATAAACAAATGGGATACTTTCTCTATCTTAACCAACCTTGTTTTCGTGCATAATTCACTGCTGTCAAACGATTATCAGCGTTCAATTTATTCAAAATAATAGAAGTATAATTACGAATAGTGCCGTGAGATAAAAACATTTCTTGGGCAATTTCTTGATTAGTTAAGCCCTGTTCAATATAACCTAAAATAATTTGTTCTTGCTTCGTTAAAGGATTATTCTGATTCATCATAGACACTACTAATTCAGGTGAATATTCTTTTTGACCTGCAAGTACACGATGTAAAGTTGTCATTAATTCTGTAATACTACGTTCTTTTAAGACATACGCATCGACATCTGCATTAATCGCACGTTCAAAATAACCTGGTCGTTTGAAAGTTGTCATAATAACAACTTTAATATGTGGCTTATTTTGTTTAACCCATTCTAAAACATCTAAACCACTCAAATAAGGCATCTCAATATCAACTAAAGCAATGTCCACATCATATTTTTGTAGATCACTAATTGCTTGTTTACCATCAGCACTCTGATAAACTTTTTCTACATCATTTTGTAATTGTAATAATTGCGATAAGGCATCCCTTAACATCTGTTGATCTTCTATAATGATTAAATTCATCTTATCCCTCCACTGGCATTACTATTTCAATTTGAGTTGGTTTCGCAAGTGAGACAATAGTCATTTGTCCTTGATGTTTAGCTAATCTATCACGTATACTATGTAATTCATTGCCTCTCACTTGATTAAATCCACAACCATTATCTTCAAATAACATCACAACTTGTTTATTTTTTTCTAATAAACTTATGTGGCACACACTCGCGCCACTGTGCTTTAATAAATTATTAACTAATTCTCTTAAAATCATTGATAAACTTGCTTGTTCTGCCATAGATAATTTATTAATGTCATATTGATTTTTAATCGTCAATTGAATATTGACTAATGTTAGCATTTCTTGAATAATTTGTAATTCATCTGATAAAGTTAGTTGTTTCATATTATGAATAATTTCACGTACCTCTTTCATAGATGTTTGTGTAATATGACGTAAATCATTCACTTCTTTCAAAGCAAGTTCATATTTTTCTGTTTGTAAATAAGTGGCAACTAGCTCACTCTTAATAGTTAATGTAACAAAAACATGCCCTAATGTATCATGTAAATCTTGACTAATACGCTGACGTTCATGATCTGCTAATAGTAAATTTAATGATTGATTACGTTCTCTTAATGTTTTTTCTAATTGTGTACGTTGCATATTACTTTTTAAAATCACATGACTTAAAAAGATAAACATACAAATAATTGTCACTTGTAATATCTCGAGTAATGTTAACTGTAAATAAATTAACACGATATATAACACGACAATCTCTAAATAAAATATTATCCAATAGATAGAACGATAAGTATGCTTAGAAAAATGAAAAGTTAAAACATTTATTTGAAACATTAGAAACATTGACATATTCAAGCCAGTATAACTACACCAAATAATATAAGCGCCCATCATCAACCATGAAAAATAACTCAGCCATTTATTTGATACATTCAGTACTGTTAAATACGCTATTACAAATAAAATTGTACCTATCACAATCCATACATAATTCGATTGTTGATATGTCGTTAATATAGGTAATAATGTAAATACTAAAGTAATATAATACATCTTATTCCAATGTTTAAACATATAACTTCCCCTTATTTAATTTTTTTAATAGCGTAAGTGATAATGATACTTAAAACACTATAACCTAATAATATAACGATTGATAACAAATTAATAGTTTGATTCATTAAATAATGCGTTACTAGATTAACAACATGATAAGATGGCGTCCAATGACCAATTGCTTGTAACCATTTAGGAAAAATCTCTAGTGGAAACCATAGACCGCCTACAATACCTAATAACATATAAGATATATTACTCACGATGGCTAATGTTTCATTTGATGAAATTAAAGTTAATACAATACCTATACCAATCATACAAATACTACCAAATAATAATAAAATAACTATCATCAACCATTGTTGACCACTTAAATGAATATCTTTCAACCATCGACCTACAACTAATACTATGTCAATCGCCACGAAGAAATTTAATATTAAACGTAGCACTCGCACAATATAATATTGTACTAATGTTACGGGTGTATTCATTAAACGTTTTGTCCATTGTGTTTGTTTATCTTCTAATAATGAAGCTGGAAATGTAAAAATTGCAAAACTCATACTAGAAAAAGCAGCCATTGAAATCAATGTTCTAATTAGTGACTGTTGATCAAATTGCCATATATTAGTAAAGAAAATGAAAAATCCTAATGGCATCCCAATCCCTAAAATAATACTCATTTTATTACGTTTACTTAGCAACCATTCTACTCTCATTAAAGCTTTTATATTATTCATGTGCTGACTCCTTTATATTAAATAATGTATTCAATAATGTTTGACGACTAATTTCCATATCTTCTATTGTGCAGCCCGCTTCAGTTAACTGCTGATAAATCTCTCCAACACGCTCGGTCATAAAACTAATATGATCACTATGCACCTCAATATGTGTTGCTTTATTATAATTCATTACTACTTCCTTAAATCTGATAGGTACCGTTATTAATTTCATAATATTTGCTTGACGCAAATGATATACCGTATCATGATGTACTAATTTACCTTTATTTAATACCACTACATAATCTGCTGTATGTTCAATTTCTTCTATATAATGTGAAGTATATAAAATTGTAACACCTTGTTTTTTTAACGCTTCAATAATTTGCCAAAAATGTAGACGTGTATTAGTATCCATTGCTGCCGTTGGTTCATCTAACAACAAAATTTTAGGGTGACCTATTAATGTTAAAACAAATGACAATAATCTTTTTTGCCCACCCGACAGATGCGCCACAAATTGTTTTAACTGTTGAGAAGTAAATTTTAATAATTGTTTTATACTATCTTCTGACAATGGTTTTGGATAAAGCGTACGATAAAAATGAATTAATTCTTGTACTGTTAACTTATCAGTTAAAATATTATCCTGCATTAAGACACCTAGTTGACATTTTAATTGTGCCGACTGTGGTACAGTATTATTTATTAAAATATGACCATTATCTACTGAAGCGCCCAACAAACAATTCATTAAAGTTGTTTTACCTGCACCATTTTCTCCTATTAACGCCACACATTGTCCACGTTTTACTTCAAATGATATATCCTCTAATACTTTCTTTTTATCAATACTTTTACTAACTTGTTGAATACGAATCATAATAGCCCTCCTTAAGATAGTTTTATTATCTCAAATTCGTTTGAGCTAGCCTAGATGACTTTGTCACGACTCAATATGACAAAAGTCATAATAAAAAAGCCTAGACATCTGTCTAGACTTATTCAAAACTATCTATGGTTGTTGTCACTTCATTCAGTGTACTCGTATCATCACGCTCAATCGCTTGAATATTTAACAATTTACCACGAATACCATCAATATAATAATAGGCTACTTGCCCTTTTTTACTCACCACTTCAACACGCCAACTCGGGCTTAAAATTTGTGTATCTCGATTCGGTATAGAAGTAAAATAACCTAATTCTGTTCGCACATTACTATACTCCGGCAGTAAATTTGCATTCCATAAAATATTAATGGCTTTTTCAGGTACGACAATCGGATGTTCTAATTTTTTAGTTGTCACTTCACCAAGCATACTTTGCGTATAACGAACAATTTTATTATATTCTATATGAAAAATTAATTGGCCATAATCATTATTAAAGACAGGTGATTGATTAAGTAACTGTTCATAAATGATTTTATTACCTTCACGTTTAAAAAACTGATATGTTTCACCATTCACGACATAGCGTGAAATATATTCATCTAATGCTAAACGTGTTGTCTTCTCATTAGTATAATTAATTGTCTGTCCAATCATCACTTCTAAGAGTTTGTTATCTTCACTTATCGTATAACTATCTCCCGGACCAATCTTATTATTTAAAATAGCTATTGTAAATGTCGTCGGTTGTGCGGTAATATACGAAAAATTATTAATATCTATATTAGACGAACTATATTTAATATTTTGATTAATTAAACGTTGTTCTAAACTATCTACATTTTGTTCTTTTAAATGATTTGCATGATAAATATTTTTAATAATTAATCCTAATAGAAGGCAATCTAATATTAAAAAGATAACAATAAAAATAGATAATGCTCTACGCCAATTCATCGTCACTTCCTCCTATTCTTGATTAATTATTTCATTATTATCATCTATTAACGAAAGTGTTGTATCTTCTATTTTTACCCATTGGTTTTGATAATAATAATACCAAGTAGGTATTAAATCATATACCGCCTTATTTGTATCAACATGTTGTAATTCATAACCTAATGCTATTTTATAAACTTGAGTTCCATCAATACCTTGTGCTTGTATATAATTAATGACTTCATCTGGCGTTAACAAATGATACTTACTGTTAGATTCATCATATAATACATCTAAAATGAAATTACTACGATTATAACTGTACATATCTTGGTTTTCACCAACTACCATCGTAATTTTACTAATATTCCCTTCACTACCAAAGACTGGAATATTATTATAAAAATAACGATACTCTATCAAAGATTTATCAACTATCATCCCGGAATATAAATAGTTTAATGTATGTCCTTGGTGTTGAACTAGAAAATTCAAACTATTACTAATTAAATCATCTGGCGTCGCCTCACTTAATCTATTAATCGATGGATTAATATAACTCATCGTATTATT
Source organism: Staphylococcus sp. B1(2026) (assembly GCF_058895785.1). Taxonomy (NCBI): domain Bacteria; kingdom Bacillati; phylum Bacillota; class Bacilli; order Caryophanales; family Staphylococcaceae; genus Staphylococcus; species Staphylococcus sp. B1(2026). The sequence continues at coordinate 29,887 of NZ_JBZXTS010000006.1, read as the reverse complement.
TTTATTATCTAAACGAATCAACGCCGCACCATTATTATACTCTACAATATCAGAATTTTGTTGCTGATTAATAGTATGTGCTTTAAAAAATACTTGAGATTTTAAATGATTCAAATTAAAATCTTGCGTCGCTATTTTTAAAGGTTTAATAACATCTACATTACTCGGTAATGCGAACATACGATTCTCTAAATATAATGCTGTATAAGATGATAAATTAAGTAATGACGTCATTTTTCTTAATTGTTGATCAATATCAGGTGTGGCCTCACTCATGACTTGATACAATTGATTAGTAATTTTATGATAAAAATACATAGACTGCGTTGTATTATTATTGACCACTAAAATAGTATCAAAATTAATTTCATCTGAAACATTTCTAAATGTCATATGATAAATATCAGCCAAAATATAATGACTAATCGCGCCAGGAAATTGATATTCAAATACTTCACTCTCATTATAAATATCATTAACATTTATTTTATCCGTTACATCTTGTACATCAGATATCACTAAGCCTTCAAGTTTTTTACTCACACTTGCTACATCATCGATATTCGTTGTGCCACTAGTAGATTGGTACTGATAACATAAAAAAGTAGTTGGTCGAATAACTTTTTGATAATCTTCTGTTTGTGCAACTTTAACAGTCGTTTCATTCGTACGATTATCCATCGTCATCATAAAACGACTCCCTTTTAACAAGACATAACTAAATACTTCACTCAATACAACTAAAATGACTAATAGTATAGATAATTGTTTTATTGTTAATTTTGATAACATTATAGCCACTCTTCCTCATCTATAATATTTTTCTCACAAGGCAACATTACAAAAAGTGTTGTTCCGAAATTTTCACGACTTTGCGCCCAAATTCTACCTTTGTGTGCATCAACAATATCTTTCGAAATCGCTAGTCCTAAACCAGTTCCACCCATGCTTCTCGTACGTGCCTTATCCACACGGTAAAAACGCGTAAAGATTTTTTCAAGATTAGCTTTTGGTATACCGATTCCTTCATCTTTCACACTAATTGATACACGATCATGTTGGAAGTTCGTACGTGTACGTATCGTAATATGTTTACCATTTGGTGAATATTTTATCGCATTCGTTAAAATATTATCAAATACTTGAATCAATTTATCTGGATCACCTTCTACAAAAACAGGTTCATTTAAAATATGACGATGGAAAATTTTGTCATTATCTGTTGACATTTCAAAACGATCGATGACACGATGAATTAATTGATTAATATCTACAAACTCTTTTTCAAAATGTTCCATATTTCTATCCATTTTTGATAATTGTAATAATTCTTCAACTAAACGTATCATACGTTCTGTTTCAGTATAAGTAATTTCTAAAAATTTAGGTGCAATATCCGGTTGCTGCCAAGCACCACCTACTAATGCCTCAATATAACCACGCATTGTTGTTAACGGTGTACGTAATTCATGTGACACACTAGATACAAATTCTCGACGTTCTAAATCAATTTTCTCTTGTTCAGTAATATCATATAATACAACTATATAACCAGTAACTAGATCATTATCATCTAAAATCGAACTAAATTCTACACGTAAAATCAAGTCATCATGTTCTTGTTGTAAAATAATCGGCTCATCTTGTGAAATAATATCATCAATTTTTTTATTAGCAGCTTGTCCAACTAATAATAAAGCAGAAGTACCGATAACTGGACGTTCACCTAGATTAAGTAACTCTCTTGCACTAGCATTAATCAAACTAATACGTCCTTCTGTATCACAAGCAATAATCCCATCACCCATTGTTGTGATAATGGCTGCCAATTTTCGTCTTTCTTCTTCAATATTGCTCTGTGCTTCTTGTACACGCTCTGATAATAAATTAAATGTTGTACTCAATTGTCCTAATTCATCATCTGCATCTTTAACAATCACACGTTTAGAAAAATCACCCGACACCATGGCTTTAGCTTGTGTTTGAATTTCTTTAATCGGTTGTGTAATTGTTCTTGCTAAAAAGAAACCAATAATTGTCGTCGCAATAATCGCTATAAATGTACCGATAATAAAAATATTATTAATCGCATCTATATTATCATATACTTCCTGAATATTTGCAGTGATATAGATAACACCTAAAATTTTACCTTTATCATCTTTAATAGCTGACATACGTGTATAAATACTTTTATTAGTTTGATGATCTATTGTCACCTTATCTATATTTTCACTTGTCGCTAATACTTGTTTAATATTATCATCATTCGTTAAATTTAACGTACCTGTATTATAATCAATTGTATTATTTTTAGAAGCAATGACTAAGCGATCAACACCGATAATGTTAATAGATAAAATATTTGTACCGTTTGTTGAAAAGTTATTTAAAATCTGATTAACATTTTTTTGTTGCGTTGATACATTTCTATCTTTCAACATTTCTTCTCGCACTAACGTAGCCAATAAGCGTTCTTGATTCTGTACAGTAATTTTAAATTGCTCTTGATTACGTTCATTCAATTGATTATTAAAATAAATACCAATAATTTGCATACCAATAATAATCACTAGTAAATAAATAATAATAAAACGAAATTGAATTGATTTTAATTTTTTAAACCCATTTCTCCACATTAGCTTATCCTAATCTTGATCAGTTACAAAATAACCTACACCACGACGGGTCATAATATAGAAAGGTTGGGATGGATCATCCTCTACTTTTTCACGTAAACGTCGAACTGTTACATCAACTGTACGCACATCACCAAAGTAATCATAACCCCATACTGTTTGTAATAAATCTTCTCGTGTTTGCACTTGCCCACGGTGTTGTGCTAAAAAGTAAAATAATTCAAATTCACGATGTGTTAATTCTAATTCTTCTCCTTTTTTTCTCAACATATACTTATCAGGATAGATTGTAATATCTCCAATTTTTATTTCATTTGTTTCTTCTTTTGATGCTTCATTATTATCATTATAATGTCGACGTAAATTAGCTTTAACACGTGCAATTAATTCTCTCGTACTAAATGGTTTTGTAACATAATCATCTGCACCTAGTTCTAACCCTAAAACTTTATCAATTTCTGAATCTTTTGCTGTTAACATAATAATTGGCATATTATATGTTCTACGTAACTCACGACATACTTCCATACCATCTTTTTTAGGTAACATCACATCTAATAATATTAAATCTGGTTTAGCCTCATTAACTTTTTCAATTGCTTCTACCCCATCGTAAGCACAACGCACTTCAAAACCTTCATTCTCTAAATTAAATTGCAAAATATCTGCAATCGGTTTTTCATCATCCACTACTAATATTTTTTTATGACTCATACTTTTAACTCCTTTCAAGCATATTTATAACTACATTTTAACACACGCCCTAATAACAGTCTATTCATAGAACATCTTTGATAATATGTCCCTACTCATATCCATAAATTATCCTCTACAATAGTTTTACATCTGTTAACTATTGTAGAGGATAAGCCTTTTTATGAAGCTATTCTATAAACAAAACCTAATTCAATATATGATTGTTGTCCTAATTGTATACGCTCTTGACGTTCTATTTGAGCTTGATGTCGGAAAAAATCAATGGATGGATTTTCTGATAATATCCAAATAATCACTGATTTAGCTTGTTGCGATTGTAAATAAACAATGGCCTGTTTAAATAGTAAGGTTCCTACACCTTGTTGTTGATATTGTGGTAAAACATACAGTGCATAAATTTCTAAATCAATATCAATATTTTGATTTCTTTCTTGACCTATCATTAAAAATCCTAGAATTTGTCCATCTTCTTCGCAAACAAAAATATGATGACATGTAGAAGTAAAAATATATGCCCACATTTCTTGTTGCGATGCTATCGTCATTGTTGATAAATATTCAGGTTCTAGTATATTTTGATAACTTTGTTGCCAAGTTACGACTTGTATCGTTGCAATTTGCTGGATATCATTAAATGTGGCTTTTCTAACTTTTTTCATTATTATCCCCCGCATCATACAATTTTTGATTTTTCCATTATCATTTTAACACATTTTTTGTAAGCGTTTCAAGTATTGTAACAACTGTTATCTTAATATATTCCAGATGATAATGATTATCATTAACATTGTCCATAAATTTGTCGAATTTGTGAACAAAAATAGTGGGTTTAATCTTTCAAATCATCTTATAAAGCATTATAATAAGAAAAGACTAATTTTATTGATGAAATTAAAATTTAAGGAGGAATTGCCATGAAAACAAAAGTACAATTATTTATTACTTGTATTACTGATGTTATGTACGCATCTGTAGGTCAAGCAACTGTTGAAGTGCTTGAACATTATGGATGTGATGTATCATTTCCAGAACAACAAAGTTGTTGCGGACAACCTACGTATAATTCAGGTTATGTAGAAGATACAAAAGCATTAATGAAGCATATGATCGAAGCTTTTGAAGGCGATAGTTATGTCGTATCACCTTCAGGTTCATGTATTTATATGTTAAAAGAATACCCACACATTTTGAAAGATGATCCTGAATGGTATCCTCGTGCAGTTAATTTAGCAAATCGTGCTTATGAAGTAACAGACTTTATTATTAATGTATTAGGTGTTAAACAATTTGAAGGTTACTTCCCACACAAAGTAACACTACATAAATCATGTCATATGACACGATTACTAGGTGTTGCTGAAGAACCTACATTTGTACTAACAAATATCGAAGGTATTGAATATACACCGTTAAAATACCCATATAATTGTTGTGGTTTTGGTGGGACATTCTCAATTAAAATGCCTCATATCTCAGGTGCCATGGTCGATGAAAAAGCACACGATATTATGAAAACTGATGCCGAATACCTTGTAGGTAATGATATGGCATGTTTATTAAATATTTCTGGAAAATTAAATCGTCTAGGTTCACAAATTCAACCTGTTCATTTAATGGTCTTATTGCGTGATGCGCTGCTTGCAAAAAAACAACAAAAGGTAGGTGTTTAATATGTCATTAAAAATAGGTAATGCATCCTTTAAAGAACGTGAAGAAAAAGGCTTAAAAGACACACAAATGCGTCAATCAATGGTTAATGCTCAAGATTTATTACGTGGTAAAAAATATTTAGCCATGGAACAATTAGGTAATTGGGAAACATGGCGTAATCATGCCGAAGAAATTCGTCAACACGTTTTAGAAAACTTAGATTACTATTTAAACCAATTCGCACAAAATGTTGCTAAACTAGGTGGTCATGTTTATTTCTCTAAATCTAAAGAAGATGCTGCTGACTATATTAAAAACGTCGTTCAAAGTAAAAATGCTAAACGTGTAATTAAATCAAAATCAATGGTAACTGAAGAAATTAGCATGAACCATGTGTTAGAAGACATTGGTGTGGAAGTTACTGAGTCGGATTTAGGTGAATGGATTTTACAAGTAGATGATTACAATCCACCTTCACATATTGTTGCACCTGCATTACATTTAAATCGTTATCAAATTCGAGATACATTTAATAATAAATTAGGTTATGATGGTGATGAAGTACCTGAACATCTGGGTGGTTTTGCACGTCGCGTGTTACGTCAAAAATTTATCGATGCTGAAGTAGGTATCACAGGTTGTAACTTTGCCATTGCAGAAACAGGTGGTGTTTGTGTTGTAACTAATGAGGGTAATGCTAATATGACCGCTAACTTACCTAAAACGCAAATTGTCGTGATGGGTATGGAACGTATTGTGCCATCATATGATGAAGTAGAAGTATTGGTATCTATGTTAACACGTTCAGCTGTTGGGCAAAAATTAACTTCATATATTAATACATTTACTGGACCACGCCGTGAAGGTGAAATTGATGGTCCAGAAGAATTCCACGTTGTTATTGTTGATAGTGGTCGTTCGAAAATTTTAGCACAGCCTGATTTTAGACCGATTTTACAATGTATTCGTTGTGCTGCATGTATTAATGTATGTCCTGTTTACCGTAATATTGGTGGTCATGCTTATGGTGCTATTTATCCAGGACCAGTAGGTGCTGTTTTAACGCCATTATTAGGTGGTTACGAAGACTTTAAAGAGTTACCTTACGCCTCAACACTTTGTGGTGCATGTAGTGAAGCTTGTCCTGTTAAAATTCCATTATACGAAATGATTCATAAACATCGCCAAGTCATTGTGGAACAATATGGTGGTGCACCATTCCTTGAAAAAGCATCTATGGGTGGTGTTAACTTCATGTTTAACAACAATAAATTATGGGATATGACAGGAAAAATGGCAGGTATCGGTATGAATATGATTAGCCGTAATGCCGAACATCATCCAGATAAATTTGTTAAAAGTGGTTTAGGTCCAGTAAAAGCTTGGACAGAAGCTGATCGTGACTTAGCTAAACCTGAATATACTTCATTTAGAAGTTGGTTTAAAAAACGTCAAAAAGAACGTGATAAAGAACTCGTAGAAAAGGAGTAATGATATGACAAATTTAATTCAAAATGAACAAGAATTTTTAAATAATGTGTCAGAAGCTTTAGGTCGTCCAATTCCAACACAACCGCCTGTCAAAAACTATAAATATTCACCCCAACACGAAATGTATCAAGGTTTAACTCAAGATGATTTGGCAATCATGCTAGAAGAACAATGTCAAGTCATCCATACAAAATTCAAAAAGACAACAAGTGAACAACTTGTTGCAACTTTGGCAGATACTTTCAAAGAATACAAAACAACTTCTGTTTTCACGTGGAACAATCAAGAATTATTAGATCTTGCACACAAAGCAGCTGACCCTACTGTCACAATTAAAGGTTGGTCAGATAATTTTGAAGAAAATATTGCTTTTGGTACAAATGCAACAGTCGGCTTAACATTTTGTGATTACTGTATGGCTGAATCAGGTACATTAACAATTTTAGCTGATAGTCAACGTGGTCGTTCAGTCGCTTACCTTCCAGAAAAACACGTAGCAATTATAAAAAAATCACAATTGGTCCCACGTTTTACACAAGTTGCTAACAAAATTACAGAAATGCAACGTCAAACAGGTACAACACCAAGTTGTATTGATTTCATTTCAGGCCCTTCTAATTCAGCAGATATTGAAATGAACTTGCTAGTTGGTGTGCACGGTCCAATTGCTTCTACATATATTTTAATTGAAGATCAATAAATAATTTCCACATATTCAAAATTGATGAATATGTGGAATTTTCTTAAAAATCGGCACACTTTCATGTATACTAAAGATATATTTTAATTAGGAGGCATTATGAAAAAATTTTTTAAACATTTTAGCTTTATTATTCTTTACTTAGCATTAACACAATTAGTACCTTTAATTGTCTTATTGATGTATCCACAAAAACTTAACTATGTAAGTTATGCAATGGCATTTAGTGCTTTACTATGTGCTATATTAGGTTATTTTATGTATCGTAACGACTTAATCCCCTTATTTCAACAATTCAAAACTAATTGGAAATTACCTTTATTTTTCATTGTTAGTATGTGGTTAACTGCTTGCTTATTAATGGGTATTATTTCAACACTTTTAGGAGTTAAACAAACTGACAATCAAGCAACTCTAGAAGCAATTGTACAATATATGCCCATGGTTTTATTAATTTTAACTGTTGCCATAACTATACCTTTTGTTGAAGAACTGATTTTTCGTCATATTTTGATTAATAAATTAGGTCATATCATGCCAGTTCCAGTAGCCACTATTATATCAATGTTACTTTTTGCAGGTGCACATGCTGGTAATGACATTAAAGCTTTATTCATTTATCTACCTTTGACTGTCGGTTTAACTAGTGCTTACTTTTTAACGAAAGGACGCATGATAGGTAGTTTGATATTACATGTCATCAATAACGGTGTTTCAGCAATTGTCATGATTTATTTTGGTTCATGAAAACATTAGAACAAAAAATCTATTTTATTGTTATTATTATTTATTTACTATTAGCAGCCATCTTAGTCATTGCCGACTTAACTAATCATTTAAGTCAAACATTATTACGTACTATCGGCGGTTTATACTTAATCATTACAGTTAGTTACCTAATTTATTACTTAAATATCAAACGCCATAAATAAGGAGGTCATATGCCAAATATTTTTAGAACGATACCTGATACAACCTCAAATATTCTCAGTCCAGGTGTGCATCTATTGATTTTTATTATTTTCTTATTAGGTTTTATTTTAGTAAAAAAATATGCCTATCAACCTTATCTAGAAAAATTATTTATTAGTGTATTAATTATTCATCAATTATTACTATATGGTTGGTACCTTTTGTCAGGTTATCGTTTACTCACGGAAGGTTTACCTTTATATCATTGTCGTATTGCTATTTTATTGTTAACAATTTATTACTTCACTCGTCAACCTTTGTTAGCTCAAGTAGCTACACAAATCGGATTGTTTGGTAGTATCATTTCCATTACTATGTTCGTACCCGATCCATTTTTATTTCCACATATTACACAATTCACTTATGTTATCGGTCATGCTTTTTTAGGATGGTATGTTTGGTGGCTAATACTTACTCAACGTCCCCTATTTACAAAGCATGATTTATTACGTAATCATTTTATTATTTTAGCAATAAACATCGGTCTCATTATTATTAATTTTATGATAAATGCTAATTACGGTTTCTTCATGGAAGTACCTATTATTCCTAATCCCGAACCACTTATTGTTAAACAAATATTATTACTAATCGCATTCAACAGTATTACTTATTTCTTTGGTTGGTTGTTTATGATTTATCAAAAAAAGATGAAATAATGTTCAAATTTTTGTACATATTTAAATATATACAGTAGTTGATTTTTTATCTACTATTACATATACTTTTAAACAATAACATACATGTACTACTATAACTCAACAGAACAATAGGAGGAACTTAACAATGAACGAACTTAATTTATTATCATGGACATTTATACGTGAATGCCCCACACCTGATGATATCCACGATATTTTAATTGATGGTGAGGTTGCTAAAGCATCTTATGCCACATTAAGAGATAGTGCTACATTCACTAACAAACGCTTAATTATTCGTGATGCACAAGGTATCACAGGACGCAAAAAAGAAATTTATAGCTTACCTTATAACGCCATTAATATGTGGTCAACAGAAAATGCCGGTCGCCTACTCGACTTCAATTCAGAAGTTGAATTATGGACACGTGCAGGCCACATCAAAATCAATCTAAAAAAAGGCATCGACGTACACGCTTTTAATCGCTTACTTGCAGAGTGTGTGTTGTAAAATAAACAAAACCCTTAACATTGCAACTTTATTCCACAATGTTAAGGGCTTTTTTATATTCTATTAATTTAACCTAACAACATTTCAAGATAATATTTTTCATGAAAATTACCAAAGATAAATAAAACTATGCTTAATACTAACCATTTTATTATATTACTTCAGTTTTATTAATTCTGTTTCTATTTGTTGTGTTAATGTTGTTTGTTGACTTGCCGTCAAATAACGTGATGTACGTATAATGATAGTACCTACAACTTTATGTGAACCTGAATTTAATACACCTACACCATCAAAATTTGATAAATAAGCTTCACGTTTCCGAGCTTCCTGTTCTGTTTTATAGACTTCTATCGCACCACCTGCATCAGTTCCTTTATCTATAATATCTCGACCACTTATTGGTTCTGTAACTTGGCTACTAATAAAATATGTTGTTGATGTATAACCACCCGATTTATTCAATCCACCATTTGGATCATTATCTTCTGTCACAGATTGCCATTCAGTAATCGTATTAACTAATTTTAATCTATCGATAATAAAAGACTGATTTGGATTTATCACTTGTTTATATTGTTTCATACTAGTTTGATAATTATTCATTGCAGTTTCTAAAGTTGTTTGCACTTCAGAATAATCAATAGGATGAGATAATTCTTTAATTAATTTTTCTATTTTTTCAGTACTTTTAGGTAATTCAGGTACATGAACATAAACTACTTTAGCTTTTTTTAATGATTGTTCTAATTCAATTTTGACTTGATTATCTAACACCTGTTCTTTATTTGCTAAAGTCATCTCGGCTTGTTTAATTAATTCGTCTAATTTTTTATTTTTTTCTTTAATAGGTATCATCATTTCATTAAAATTTTTAGCCGCTTCATTATAAGGTTTTACAATCATAAAATAATAGCCCATACCTAGCACCATTGCTACAACAAGTACTATACTAATAATTTTTTTCATTATTCTACTCCTTTAATAAAAGTGAGGAATTTCTTCCTCACTTTAACTATAGCTATATTTGATTAACAATCACTTTTTCGATTAGATTTTGAGCATGATCGGCAATTCTTGTATAGTGACCTATCATATCTACAAAATTGACACCTGCTTGTGCTGTACATTCACCATTGTTTAAACGTTTAATATGCGTTTTTCGTAATGTACGTTCTAATTTTCTAATTTGGTGGTGCTGTGTCATCAATTCATTGGCTAATGCAACATCATTATTTTCTACTGCAACTAATGAACGTTTTAACATATCTGTTGTTAATTCATACATTTCATTTAATTCTTTCAATGCAGTTGATGAGAAGATCATATTTTTTTCTATTTGATAATCAATTAAATTTAATAAATCTTCAGCATGATCACCAATTCGTTCAACATCACGAGAACTATCAAGTAAGTTTGTTAAAATTTCACTTTCTTTTTGGCTTAATGATTCACGTGATAAATCAATTAAGTACTCTGTCAATTCTTCATCTAAATGATTCACTGCATTTTCAAATTTTCTACCTTTTTCTGCAATTTTAATTTTACGTTCAGTCATATAACGATAAGAAATTTCAAGTGCTTCTAAAGCATAGCCACCCATATGCAGCAATTCTTTTTTAGCTTGACCTACCGCAATAGATGATGATTGTTTAATCATTTCTTTATCTAAATAAACTGTTCCATATTTAATAATTTCATCTTCACCAGGTACAACTTTCGTTACAATATAAGCTAAGAAACCAATAAATGGAAATTGAACAATTGTATTCGTAATATTAAATGTCCCATGCGCAAAAGCAATCGTCATTTCTGGTGATAAGCTTAATTGCATTTGGAACCATTGAATTAAACTCGTAAAAGGTGACAATAAAATTAAACAAATGATTGTTCCTAAAACATTAAACATCACGTGAGATGCAGCTACACGCTTAGCAGAAATATTAGCACTTAATGCCGCAATAACAGCAGTTAAAGTTGTTCCGATATTATCACCAAACAATACAGGTAAAGCTGCATGTAAGTCCATTAATCCACTCGCATATAAGCTCTGTAAAATACCAATTGTTGCAGCAGATGATTGAATAATAACCGTTAAAATCGCACCAGCCGCTACACCATAAATCGGATTAGCACTTAATGATAACATCGTTTCTTTAAATGCAGGTACTTGTTGTAATGGCGCCATCCCTTGACTCATTAATTTCAAAGCAAAGAAAATACCACCTACCCCAAATAAAATACGACCTATATTATTAATTGAACGTTTCTTTGTAAAGAATAAACACATTGCCCCAACAAAAATAATTGGCAATGCATAGTCACCTAATTTAAATCCAATTAAAAATGACGTTACAGTTGTTCCAATATTGGCACCCATTACAATACCAATAGCTTGTCTTAATGTTAGTAAACCTGCACTCACTAAACCAACTGTAATAACTGTCACACCCGTACTCGATTGAATTAAAGCTGTAAATCCAATCCCCACTAAAACACCTAGAAATGGATTACTCGTATATTTATCAATATAGTATCTTAATTTATCACCAGCAATTTGTTGTAGCCCGTCTCCCATAAATTTAATACTAAATAAAAACATCCCTAATCCACCCAGAAAGGTGAAAATAATTTCTTGCCAATTAACTGACACTTCTTTGTCCTCCAAACCTTAATTAGATATTACTACCTACTCTCATTGTATGCAATATAGACCACATTTTCAAGTGAATTCAAAATAAATTTGATAAAGTTAACACAACTTACATTAAAAGATACCAAATCTAATATTAAGACTCGGTATCTGATTATTTACTATAACTTCTCTTACATATAATACATTTTGAAATTATTCAAGATAACATAACTCTAAAGCTATCGAAAACTGAGTTTAGATTTTTGTCATTTGCTCTGACAAAGATTAAATTTTGAATAGATTGATAATATGATGAGACATCGTTATACTATTAGTTCATTATGAAATATTAAAACATATCACTTTTGGTCATCATAATTTTCTAATTTTAAAGATAGAATTATATTAGTGCTCTGAATGTCTATTACTTATATGTAATTAATCAAATTTATATCAACTATATTTGACACCGAGACGAACTAATTTCTTATAACTTACACCTCCTTACTTAATTATTTTTTCGTAACCATTATTAATATGAATAATATGTATCATCTGATTATCTTTATTTACTAACTTATAATTGCCTGTATTAATTTCAAATTTTTTATTTTGATTATCCTCTTTAAATTCTACAACTAAAAATTTATTATCATACTCCGATAAAACAATCATTTCTCTATTATTTATCTCCACACATTCATAATTCCTATTGAATTCAGGGGTTAGTAAACTACAAAAAGCCATAATTACATTGAATAAACACATAATTAACACTATCAGTGCAGATATTTTCAATAATCTTTGTAAATATTTTCGTTTTGTGTTATTAAAAAATTGAATGAATAACATAGTTAATATAAATAAAAATATAAGACATATTGTATGAATATAATCCCCAAATTCTGAAATAGAATAATTCAATATAGGATATCTATTCATTAAGCTAATTAAATTATTGATAGTCATTACATATATAATTACTGTTACAATAATACTCATCAGCCACTCTAAAATTTTATACATTCCTCTCCCTAAAGCATCTATCATATAATTCGATACTTTTGTTCGGTAAACTACGTATAATATCACACATGTTATTACTAATATGTTACCCCAAAAATATAATATATTTGAATAGGATATATTTAAAAAATATTTCCCTGATATATGATAGTAAAACTGTGAATTTATAGCATATACATTTTTAAAAAATTGATATATAGATGATATAATTGTAGATATACCTATAATTCCTATTACTTTTATAATAAAGTCATATTTATTTATAATTTCGTTAAGTGTTAATTTAAACATAATTAATCTATCCTTTCTAGTTTATAAATTAATTATATTCTCCAGTTAGGTTTTTTTCAACATATTTTTAAAATAAATGTCGAAAAAGATAATCTCTATCATTTCCAACATTTATAAATATCAAAATAACATGACTCTAAAATAACTGGAGAGAAAAATCTCTTGTATAAGCATAATTATATTTGAAATTACACAACTTTATAGAATACTATAAATACGTTATTTGCTTTGACAAAGCTTCACCTGTAAATCATAAAATAAATACTTATAATTTTAAAATCATATTTTTAGAATATAACAATTAAACAATCTTTGCAATTAATTATTTCGAATTTATATTGTTTAATTTTTCATTTGTGCAACTCTTTTAATCTATTTTATTCTTTAACATCCCACAAACTAGGTGTTTCATTTTTATGAATTCTATTACACTTTTCAATTTTTAAATTTAAATTTTTCAGCAAGTTAACACTACTTAAAATAGCTTCACCTGTATTAAGATTTTTTACTTGTTCTAACTCTTGTATTGACAAATGATTACTGATAGCTTTTAATTCATCTAAGGCTGTTATACGATGAATTAACATCGTCCCAATTTGACCAAACAAAATATTGTCAACATCCTTAGGATTTTGTGTTGTTAAAAAAAGAAATATGCCTTTTTTTCTTCCTTCTCGAGCTATTCCTGCCAACCCTGAGTACTCAAAATCTCCTAATATCATTGACGTTGTGTATCTATGTACTTCATCTATAAAAAGAATAAACGGATTAATCTTTTCTGTAATATTTAAAATATAATTAGCAATTAAATCAATAATCATTTTACCTACACCATCTGTAGCACCTATATTTGACACATTAATATACAGCGATTTTTTACTATTCTTTGCAAATTCAGAAATGATATCCAATAAATTTTTTTTGCGTTCATCTTTTGTTGGTTGAAAAAATTCTAACAAACTCGTATTTTTTAATTTATTGTCAACTTTATTTATTAAATATTGATTATAATTTAATTTATTTATATCTTTAGCATAATATCCAACATTTTCCTTACTTTTTAGTCGTACTGACTCTTCTTTTATTTGTTGAGCTAATAAAGATAAATTAAATGCCTTATCTTTTTTCGTTAATTCATTTAATAATCTTTCTATATCCAAAGCATTTTCCTCATCTTTTTTTAATACCGACTCTTCCTTCTTTTTATATTGGTATCTTAAACTTTTAATTGCTTCTGATAAAAATGCTGGTTGTGTACCATCATTCGTTTCAAATAGAAGACACCATTGTTGCATAGATATTTCAGAAGTCGAGATAACTGTATCAATGCCTAGTGTATATTTATCAACTTCTTCTTCTGAAAAAGATTCTGAATATTCTCCTGTTGGATCAATGATTAACATTTTTATTTTATCTTGAATTAATTTATCTAATATTGATAACGCAGAAGTAGATTTCCCACTATTTGTTGTACCTATTGTCATCAAATGTCTATTAAATAATGTTCTAGGTTGTAATTCAATGGGATATTTATGAGTATTTACATATAATTTGCAAAATGATGATAATTTCTTTTCAGAGTTTTTTCCAATTTCAATTGAAGATATAAAACGTTTAATTATTTCTTCACTTGCCAAATATACTTTATCTGTAATTCCTACCGTATTACTTCCTGGTAATTGAAAATTTTGTTCTCCTATAGGGAGATATCCTAAAATATTTATAGATATTTTAGGATACACTTTTTCTTGATAACCATCTCTCAATACTTCATGTACACTATCATTATTAGGAACTTTAGATGCATAAACTTCCCCAAAATATATACCATTAGCAGAATCCACTAATACATAATAATTTATTGTATTTGGAATAAATATATTTCCTTCTATTTTTTTAAAAGTTAATAAAGTTAAATTTTCCACTTGTAAAACAACATGACTACGATACACTTGTGAAATCATACCTAAATAAACATGACTTTTATTTATAGTTTCATAGAACTCATCAATTCTCATGATATATTCCCCCTAAATATTTCGTTAATTCATCATTCAATGTAGCTTTTAAAAAGTAAACAGGTTTGTGCGCATCCATTAGTTTAATTAACTCTTGCCAATTTTCACTTTTCTGGTCAATATCATAATCAGAAATCAGTGTTGTTAAAGTAGCATTATTTTTAATTGCTTGTGTAATCATCTTGAAAATATGATTATCTGAAAAACTAAATCCTGTAGTAATTAATAATGTATTCTTCTTTTTTAATAGCTCTTGAAACTTAGTAAATAACTCAAAATAAGGTGCTTGATAACTTTGTGCATATTTATTTGAACTTGGGAAAATCATCACTGTATCCTCTATATTTTGAATTTCGTTTTTATCTTTTCTATAAATATTACCTTTATTATCTCTCATCCAAGTTAAAGAACCATGTATTTTTATCAAATTAAAAACTTTGCTATGATATTCAACTTCATTTGTTTTCATTATTGATATATTTCTTACCAAGTTCCAATCAAAAATATCACTTTCGAACTTTGGTTTTTCGGAAAAATTAAATCCATCAAAAACTATATAATTCAAATCTGCTCCTGCTTCTTCAAAAAGAGTATCATAATTAGTGGTAACTATAGATAGTTTATTAGGTGCTTTAATTTTTTTCGACAATATATTTAATAATGTACCATGTTTTAATTCTGTAGAGTTATAATCATACTTTGTATTAGTTTTTACAATTTCCAATATCTTATTAATTGAATTTGTGTATTTTTTCAACTTATCTTCTATTACATACGGCTTAAAATTTAAGAGATTAGATAAAAAATCTTCTAAATTATAATATATCTTTGAATCCTCTACTATGCACTCTTTAAATAAACTTATTTCTGATAATTCTTTTATTGAATATACATTATTATCTTTATTGTCTTTATTGTCTTTATTCAATTGATTATAAACATCTTCTGCAATCATATTGACGGTTTTTCCATATTTTTTATCAATTGCTTTATCTTCTTTTTGAACAACTACTGAAGCTCCTGCTCCAGCCAGTAAAATAATGTTATCATATCTCACATTAATAATAGTATCTATCTCTTTTTGAATTAATTTTTTAAATTCTACTTCTTCCAACTTATCACCAGTATCATGTTTTAATTCTTCATTCTCCGAATCAGATAAAAATTTTACATACGTCTTACTATTTTCTTGTCCATATTTTTTAGTGTATGATTTATAATACCATTCTACTTGATTTGTCATATCTTCATCTCCAATCATCTAAACTTTTATATTACAATTTCCCAAAGCTTCCTCTACTCCCACTCTATTTCTTCTGTCAGTTTATTATAAATGTCAATTTTTGCTTCTACTTGTAATTGTTCTACTAGCCACCCACGTAATTGTGCACGATTAATGAAATCTTCAATACGATTTTTACCATTAATTTCTTTTAAGGTCACAACTACGCCGAATCGAATACCGTGTCCGTCACGTTTTTGAAGACGTTCGATTGTTTTAACACTCATGCCCCATTGAGGATTATCAGTATTAATAATCTTCTTTGCACGACTTCGTGGTGTAAAAGCTTCCCTTACGTGCTTAACATTATCCCATTTCCTAAACATATTACGTGCTGTAGTTTCTCTAATATAGCCCGGTGCATCTTCTGTATTTTGATTGTCATTATTAATGGCTTGAATTTCTTTTCCATTTGGTTTTAAACGACCGAATGTTAAATTTAATTCCGTATTGGTATAATCTACACCTTGATTTCTTGAACATTTTGGAAAATAACACATTGTCGCTTTTGCTACATAAGGATACTTATCTTGTGAGATTGGTACAGGGAAATTATAATTATATGAATTATATTTTTCTGAGACATCTGAAATAATGAATTTAATTTCATCATCTGGTGCTGATAATATATCTTGTATATTAATCGGCACAATGCCCATACCTATTAAAGTTAATTCTTCAAATGTATGATTTTGATGCCAACCAATCGCTGAATCTATTAATAAAGCTTTTGCTTCTTCTCTACTTAAACCTATAATATAAATTAAATACGCTATTTTTCGAGCGATCAATGGTGCGGCATAACTTGTACCAGCGACTTGAGCTAAGCCTAATGGTTCACATACATTGATAAAATCACCATTTCCACCGCCATAATACGCAACATCCGGTTTAATAAAAAATGATAACACCACACCGGTTCTAGTATAATCAGCAGGCTGATCATTAAAATCCACTGAATTGACAATAATAGAATTTAACGAATCTGCCGGTGCCCCAATTCTCTCTCTTACGCTTCCTTTTTTATTTGAATTCGTACCCGCAATAATAAAAATCACATCGTATTCAGCTTGAATATCATCAAGTAACGCCGCTTCTATCGATACAAAATTCGCTCTAATTTCTTCATTTGACCCTAAAGATAAATTCCACACTTTAATCTCACGATGCTGTGAAACAATTTCTTCTATCTGTTTAATAATCGTAAAAGAGTTAAATCCTGAATGCAAGGCCACACCAAAATGTTTAACCCTAAAATGACCACAGCCATCATCTAAACGATGATTTAAATTCTCACCATCAACTATTAATGATGTTACTGCTGTGCCATGTCGATAATCTTTTGCTTCTCTAGGAATATCTTTTGCTACCATCTCATGATATTCAACCCAATTTGAAAAATAAACACGTTCATCAAACAAAGTGTCAATAACACCAATCCAAGGTTCATTAGTCGGTTCAGGTAAAGAATGAATTGCTTCATGACTCTGCATATAAAAATCATCTGAATGTAGTGCAGAAAAATCTTCTACAGCCATAGAAACTAAATAAGGTGCTTTCATTAATAATAATGATATATTTTTAGCATCTAATAACACTGTCGTATCATTTAAAATGTCACTTATAGCTACATCTATATCAATCTTTTTCAAGACAGCTTGAATATTCTCTTTTATATCATAAAATGTAATAATAGATCGCTTCAAATCTTCTTGCTTCACATATTCAACATCAAACTTCTCAATAAAAACTGAATCGCGTAAATATTGTTTGAAAATCGTTTTAGACAAAGTGTAATCATCATAGTTAATCCTATTAAAAATTTCAACATCATCAAATTGCTTTTGATTAAGCACCTCACTAGAAAAATTTAGTAAGAACAATTCTATCACTTCATTAGACATTTTAATTGTCTTATCTAAAATATCTCTACTTACATAATGCGTAATAATATGCTTCGTTTGACTTTCATCAAATTTTGCACCTACAATAGAATCATTAGGCTCTTTTTGACTCCTAAAATAGCCCTGAATTCGATTGCTTTTGGCTACAATTCTATTGTAATAAACACTCACTAAAATACCATTAATAATTTGTTTACCTTGCCAATATTCTCTTAACTTCAATAATGATTCATGAATACTTTGTAATTTTTGTAAAGTAACTTCAGAATTTTTAGGAATAGATATGCCACCCATACTGCCTGATCTACTCTCTTGCGTAAATTTATTACCACTTAACTTTAAAATATGATTCATTACCTCACCTCTTGTAATTCCCTCGACACACTACTTTTAGACACACCCGTTAAAAGTTCGATTTCTCTCACCGTAAATCCTTTTTTAGATAATTCTAATATCGACAAAGTTTTACCATTATGCAGATTACTAAGTAATCTTTTTAAATAATCATACGGATCCTGTGGATCACTAAATGCAAGTGATGTTCTAATATAGTTCCTCAAATCACCCGGATTCGGAATGTTATCAACGCTTTCAATAACTTTTCTAAACAATCTCATATTTCGCTTAGCATATTTAAACTGTTTTAAAAAATCATTTAAAATCAATTCAGCCACTTCAACTTTATCACTATTCGCATAGCGATTAAAATCAATCGTTGCATCAAATCTTCTAACTAATGCTTTATCTAAATTAGCGTAAAGATTCGTTGTTGCGATAAGCATCGCTTCTGGATTTAAATTATCAAGTAACTTCAGAAATGTAGACGTTACCCTACCCATTTCTCTAATATCATTCTGATTAATCCTATCCAAAGCAATCGTATCAATTTCATCAAATAAAATAATATACCTATTCAAAAAAGGCAATTCATTAATTTCTTTAAACAAAGCCGTTAAGTTTTTATTAGTCTGACCCAATTTACTATCAACAAGTTGACTAAAATCAACCATCAATAACTCTCTATTTAATAATTCAGCTACTTTTTTAGTACTCTCCGTCTTCCCAGTACCCGGTGCCCCCACAAACAAAAATTTATTAATACCTACATTATGATTAACAGCATTAATAATACCTTTCAAATCATTAAGTATTACCGTAGGTAAAGGTAAAACACCTATTTTACTACTCATAGGTATTAAATAATGACTAAAATCAGCATTTTGTGGCACAAATTGATCAACCTGAGATAATAATCCCATAATATATTGTGCTAACTGTGAATCACCAATTCTATTAAAATCCCTAGCAATATTAATCGCCTGATTTTTAAACTCGCTCTCTCGACGCTCTACATGATACTTTATTAAATTGATAATATCTTCTTTTTTCATGACAGTACCTCCTTATAATTTAGTATACATTCATCTTGGGACAAAAACAATAAATTTAAGACTAAAAAATAAAAAATATCTCAAGCATACATACTTGAGATATTAGAGTTAATTATTTTTAACAATTGATATTTATCTTTATATCATTCATCAAACAATATTTTGTAATTAATATTTGAATCAGTACATTTCTCATAATGAAAAATCATTAATTTTATCAATTACTTACTTTCTTCAACGACTCTCTTTACTTTAACAGATATACCTAGTCCATCTTCTTTGGTTTCAGATCCCTTCGTATATGCGATAGCATATGCAATTATTGCCGTAGCAAAAACAATCGCATAATACGTCATATTATCTTTGATAATAGCTATTGCTGCCAAAAAAATTTGACTATTTAAATGATTAAAAATACCATCATAACCATTCATTAAATAATACTCTACAATCTTAATGACTATAGGAAATACGAACGCCAATTTAATAATATTTTTATATGTTGGATCAAATGTATTCATACTATGACTCCTTTTAAACTATATTTAAATTAATTATACAATAATTGACTTTGAAAATCTTGTGAAAATAAAGTTTAAATAATTTTATTATATAACATTAATTATTTATATATTTTCTAAATACATTTCTCATTTTAACGACTTTTTCAATGACTTCATTAATTAGTTCCGGATAATTATCATGATTGTTAAAATCAAGACCTGATATATAATAAAGAATTTTAGCAGCTTTGTTGTTATCTTTTCTATCCCATTTCATTGTAAAACCCAACTGTTGCTCAATAATTTTTGCTTGTTCATATAACTTATCAAACAGTGCTTTATTATCCGGTATTTGAATTTCAACACCTATCATATTATCTTTATTAACAAGTGTAATAGAGATATGTGCTTCACTTGTACCAATAGCTACAGAATACCAATGATCTATAGATGCCTTACGAATATTAAAAGGTTTATTTTTAGCTAATAATGTCTCATTTAATTGTGTCCAAAAATTTAAACGTTCAGCCTGTACTTTACTTAACTCAATATTCGAGCTAAGTCGCTTACTATTTTTTGAAAAATCATTAGGTTTTTCAATGACTTCAAATTTAGGCGCTGCCACAGAATCACCTATTTTATAAGCATGAATTTCAATTAAAAAGAATGAAATATCAGTTGTTTTATTGTTCAACCATTCAATAGCACTACGATGCTCTTCACGTGCTTCTTTAACAATCCACACGACGACATCCGCATCCAACCCAGAAGCATAGGTAATAATCTTACCTAAATGATCATGATTCGTTGCCTCTAATTGATTTTCAATGACGACTTTCGTACCTGATGTTTCATCTTCTGCAACTAAATCACAACGATAGCTGCCCACAAACACTTCTTTGTCGATATCTGTTAAAGTCAGCCCAATTACTTCATTTAACATTTCAATATTTTCTGCACGAGCCAACCATTCAGAAAAATCATACTGTTCATGTTGCCATAATGTTCTAATGTCTACCTCTTTAAGTTTACCGAGTTTCAGCATATGTAGCTCCTCCCATATTCATAACTATAATTTAAATTAATTCTTACTATTCTAACTTATATTAATTTATATACAATATCAAATAGAAATCAATTATTTCTATCATCAAATTTTGTTTTCCACAATAATTCTTCTTCTACCTTAGCAATAACTATTAAAAAAACTTGAATTAATGTGATGTAATTTAACAAATGTTCCTCGTCATTCAATTGAATAGTTGATCCATGCAGATATTTATTTCTTATAGCAAGACTATTGGTATGTTTATTTTTCAAACAATAATGTAAGAAATTCAATTCTTCTTCTGAAAATAATTTAGAATACTGTTTAAACCCTTTTGTATTTTTTAACATTTCTATTACTTCAATCGGTAATATTAGTGTACAACAATAATTTCTATCTTGAAACATTTGTTTTACTATTTCTAAATTACTATCTTTAATATTTCTAATTTCCGTGATGTTAATTTGAGTATATTTATTAGGGATTATCGATTTTATAGAATTAAAATCAAGTGGTTCCATATATGATAAATAATCCAAATTTATTTCTCCATACTTTTCTAATAATTTAAATTGTTTTAATAATGATTCTAGTTCTATAGACAATAGCTTTATTTTATAATCTAAAGGCAAATTTCCATCTATTACTAACATAGAAAATCCTTCCACATTATGCATTTCCTTAATTCTTCTATTGAAATAATCTGCAATTAAATTTTCAAAAAACTCATCTCGATCTTCTAAATAGTCTATTAATCCTTTTATAACTAAATCCAATTGATATTTAGCAGCAAATGCTACAAAATCATCACAATATTTTTTATTGTTTTGAGAATGATTTGATAAAAATATTTTATACAAAATATGTTCTTCCATTATGCTATATGCAGGTAAAGAATTAGGTCGATTATATCTATCTAACATAAACTTCGATATGAGCATGCCAATAATCTCTCTGTTTGGAATAGTATCTAACCATTTTCTACTTACTGTAATCCGTGGGGTATCTCCTATAAATGCATATTCTATAGGGTTACTGCACTCATCACTAATACTAAATCCATATTTATATTCTGTAGTTATCATACTAGGGGATTCATATTTCCAAGACTGTCTCTCATAATTATCAATTCTATTTTTTATTGCTTCATCTAAGTTTTTATAATTTTTAAACTGACATACTGTAGCAAACAATGATATATCTCCTTCCTCCATCTTATTTAAAACCTTATTAATCATAATTTGTAACCCGTGTTCATTTTCAAATTTCTGTGGAAAGTATACTGTATTACCTGAAGATGATAATTTATTTATTACTTCTAAATTATAAATTAGATCTTTTTCACTATTTATTAAATAATCAAAGATAATATTGGAAAACTTCTCTACTACATCTTTATTTTGTAGTATTTGATCTATATATACTCTATTACCCCAAAGATAATCTTTAAATTTACTACTACTTATCTTTTTATAACACTTATATTCAATAAGCATATCAAAAAAATATTGTACAATATTAATAGCTTTAAACTCTTCCTGTGAAATATTAATAAATTTTTCTACCCAATCATCTGTACTCATTAAAGCTAAAGATTTTCCTATCGTAGCTTTTAAAATTTTATTTAAATTCTGATATTGATTCAATACTTTTTGTATAGGCAATAATCTTCTTTCATAATTTTCAAACCAATCTTTTAATATATAATAATTTAATAACTTCTCTATATTATCCACTGTTGTTTTAAAATCAGTTTTACTTAAATACTCTACCAATTCATTCTGATTACAATTATAATACCATTCATTCTTTAATGTATTTAACATAAATTATCCTCATACTTTCAAATTCAATTAATTATAAATAATTTTATATATTCCTCCAATTAGGTTTAATTAAATAAAAATATAAAAATGAATATATCAGAAAGATACTCTACATCCGACATATTCATTTAATCCAAAATAACACAACTCTAAAACAATTGGAGGAATTATCCTTACATACTTTATTTCAAATACTAATGCATGTATCTCTAATAATTATAGAATTATATATTCATCATATATTAAATAATTATTTTTTTCAACAAAAAGTGATTGATAGATAATGTCAACTTTTTGTTGGTGCCTTCTCATACTACCGCGCTTCGCTTGCTGCACCTGTCAAAAAAGGCACATTTTTTCAAAATGTTATTTTTTGCTCTAACTTAATAATAACCTATAGTACTTTCTTGTATTCGCTGTTTTACTATGCATTAATGATGATAAATGTCCTCATCTCGCATAATCTTTCTTTTTACTATTTTTCACAACACATTGTGTAATTCTCTCTATTTTCTTAGATTTTTGTCTTGGTTTGGGTATATTAATGTAGACAGATAAAATAAGGGTGTTATAATTTAAAAAACAACATCAGGAGCAATTATTATGTCAAATAGAAAAAACATCGTCACTTTACATCAAATTTCAAAAATCAACTAGTTAAATTGTATCAAAGTGGTAAACCTAAAATAGAATTAATTAGATCGTTGGATTAAATAAGCCACACAAACAGGTTCTTTTAAACATCAAGATAATTTATTGAATACAGATAAAGAATTGATTAACTTACGTAAAAGAAACAAACAATTAGAAATGGAGAACGATATTTTAAAGCAAGAGGCGCTGATAATGGGACGAAAAGGCTAATCATTCAACAGAATGCACATAAATACTCAATATCAGCGATGTGTAAAGCTTTAAATATGAATCGTTCAACTTATCAATGTAAAAGTTACAAAAATCATGCTTGTAAAGTGAATGAATCATTAATAGGTAATGAATTAAATAGAGAATTTACACAATCACAACCACTTCGTGCGATTGTGACAGATTTAACTTACGTAAAGGTCAACCATAAATGGCACTATGTTTGTTTAATTTTAGATTTATTTAATAGAGAAATTATTGGTTATTCAGCAGGTAAGTATAAAAATAGTGAACTTGTATTAAATGCCTTTGCAGAATCAACCTATAAATCATTTAAAACAGAATTTCTTTATCAACATCATTTTAAAAAATATTATTTAAATAATAATATATAATTTATATCAACACCCTTATATTTTTTGTTTAGAAAAGTACTGACAATCCAAAATTTTAATATTACAAAACTCAGAAGAAAAGAATAAATTTTGGTCATTGGGAAGTAGATACAGTGGTATCTTCAAGAGGAAAAAGCAAAGGATGTTTTGCCACTTTTGTAAAAATGAAAACAAAATTTTATATCTCCATACCAATGAAAGCTAGAACAAAAGATTCTATGTTTAAAACTGGTACACCAGTTAATTCAATCTTTGCCAAGAGAAGTAAGAAAAAGTTTTACTTCAGATAGAGTAAAAGAGTTTGCTTGTTACAAAGAAATAGAAGATCATAGCATAGATTTTTATTTTGCAGGTCCTTATTCGGCTTGGCA
This sequence comes from Staphylococcus sp. B1(2026), assembly GCF_058895785.1. Lineage (NCBI taxonomy): Bacteria > Bacillati > Bacillota > Bacilli > Caryophanales > Staphylococcaceae > Staphylococcus > Staphylococcus sp. B1(2026). Next base: position 5,012 of record NZ_JBZXTS010000006.1, on the reverse strand, counting down.
AAGAAGTAGTAATGAAAATTCAAATGGATTATTGATAGAATACTATCCTAAAAAAAACAGACTTAGCAAAAGTAGCAGTTAAAGAATTAATTGAAAATTTAAAAGAGCTTAATAGCAGATCGAGAAAATATCTTGGCTATCAAACTCCTTTTGAAATATTTATGCACGAACTTAATATGTTATAAGTGTCGCAATATATTTGCAATTCATCATTTAAAAAGGACAAACTTACTCTTAACAAATTTCAAATGTTATGATATATTATAAGTAGGATGAAAGGGGATGTGTTTTTGAGATTCATCGGATCAAAACAACTATTGCTAAAAGAAATCAAAACTTTACTACAAAAATATCTATCAGGCAATGAAGAAACTTTCTTAGATTTGTTTGGTGGCACTAACAGCGTAGGATTATACTTTAAAAATAGATACACTGTTTTTTCAAATGATTTACTTTATTTTAGTTATATTCATGCTAAAGCTGTAATTGAAAACAACAAAGAACTAGAATTTTCTAATTTAAAAAAAAATGGTATTTCAAATCCATTCACTTATCTTCAAAATGAAGAAAATATTATACCAGATAAATGTGACTATTATCAAAACGCTTATACCCCAAAAGGGAACGCAATGTATTTATCTATTGAGAATGGTAAAAAAATTGACTTCATTCGACGTAAGTTAGAAGAATGGAAGACAGACGCTTGGATTACTGACGTAGAATATTATTACTTACTATCGTCATTAATTGAAGCCATTCCATTTGTAAGCAATACAACTGGCACATATGGAGCTTATTTGAAACATTGGGACAAACGTGCTTTAAAACCTTTGGAGCTAGTTCCCCTTGAAATCATTGATAATCAAAAGAAAAATATTGCATTTAATCAAGATGCAAATGAACTAGTTAAAAACATATCAGCCGATATTGCATATATTGATACACCCTATAATACACGTCAATATGCATCTAACTACCATTTACTAGAAAATATCGCTCGAAATGAGCAACCTGATTTAAACGGAAAAACAAAAATCTTTGATTGGTCGGATTTGAGAAGCGATTATTCCATGAAACGAAATGCGATGAATGCGATGACCAACTTAATTAAAAACATTGATGCTACTCATATTATTGTCAGCTACAACAACGAGGGAATTATCAAAGAAAATGACCTAATTGGGTTATTATCAGAATACGCAGTTAATGGAAATATCGAAGTAAAACGAATACCTTATAGAAAATATAAATCAAAAGTACCAACTAAAAATGATAATCTTTACGAATTACTAATTTATATACAACGAAAACCTATTCCAAAACTAAAAGTACCTATTAAAACAACAAGAACAAAGGAAACTTCATGGCAACCACAAACTCAAAAATATTTAAAGAGTCCCTTAAATTACATCGGTGGTAAGTATAAACTATTAAATCAAATTATTCCTCTATTCCCTGACAATATCGATACATTTGTTGATTTATTTAGTGGAGGAGCAAATGTTGGGATAAACGTACCAGCAAAACACTATATTTTTAATGATATGAATAACAAAATTAATGAGATGTTTCGCTACTTTAATAACCATGAAGCGGAAGATTTAATTACAAAAATCAAATCAAGGATACACGAATATGGTTTGAGTAAAACCAATGAAAATGCTTATCTTAAATTTAGAACAGACTATAATAGTAATCCTAATCCCTTGGATTTATATGTACTAGTATCCTATAGCTATAACTATCAATTCAGATTTAATAATGCAATGGAGTTTAACAATCCCTTTGGAAGAAACCGCAGTCAATTTAGTGAAAATATGGAGAAGAATTTACGATTATTTGTCAATAAATTGAGTAAAATAGATGCTCTATTTACTGACCATCTTTTTACTGATTTAAATTTGGATTTCCTATCTGAAAATGATTTCGTGTATTTGGATCCTCCTTATCTAATTACAACAGGAAACTATAATGATGGGAATAGAGGTTTTGTAAACTGGGGTGAAAAGCAAGAAATTGCTATGTATAAGCTAATGAATAACCTAACTGAACGTGGTATTAGATATGCTCTTAGCAATGTTCTAACACACAAAGGTCGTACAAATGATCTACTAACTAATTTTATTGATGACCATCCTGTTTATGTCCACCATCTTGATTATCATTACAATCATTCTTCTTATAATACAATTGGCAGTGGTAGTACTGAGGTATTGATTACAAACTACGAACCTATGTCATAAAAAAAAGTGAGTCACTCAGTGCTATGTTTTCGTAAAAATAAAAAAGAGCAACTATGCTCTTTTTTATTTTTTAGTCAATTTAATGATACTATTATCCATATATTTAGGTAAATCTGACACATTAAGTGTTCCTTTCATTACGGCATCAGCTCCCCACAACAGTTGTTCTACTTCTAGAGCCCCGCCTCTAGTGTTTGTTTGAGAAGAAGTATAGACTAACTGTTCATCAAATCGCCCTGTAAATCTTCCTGAAACCCATAAATAATAGTACGAATTAGCAGGGATTTGCACCTCAAATTCACGCCACCATTCAATCGGATTTCGTTTACTATCACGCTTTTGATTATCTTCAATGTAACGAATCATTTCATCGGCTTGTCCAATGTTTTTGCCATAACCATTTGAGTACGCCTTTGTATCAACAATTAAACCATAGTCTTTAGTATAGGCGATACCATCTGGTCGACGACCACCACCTAAAACTTTGGCTTTTAGACCATACCCAACTTTGAGTAACTCAGCGGTTATTACTTCAAAATCCCGATTTCGTTTAGGATCAAATGCAATTTCAAGCAATTCTATATATCTTGGAGAAAGACTTGTTTCTTTTAAGAAGTAAGCTTTTTTTCGTTCTTTTTCTATATCTACTAATATTTGCGTGATTTGTAGATTAGGAATATCAAAATCATTGATACTATCCTTTAAAATAATTTTATTTCCATCTAATTCTATACGGATTCCAAAATTATTCAACCCTTGAATGTCATTTTTAATGATTTCTGGCTCATCTTCAAATCCAATAACTGAAAGTTTCTCCAATAAGGTTTTAAACGATTTTGTTTCTTGTAAATACTTTAAAATGTAGGCCCTACGAGTTCGCAAATAGTTAGCATTTGAATCTTTTGTAGCCAAGAACTCCCATTTGATAAATTTAGTTATTTTTTTATTTTTCGATTCACCTTCAGACTGTCCCAATGCATGTTTCCCTTGTGCTGTGATTTGATAAACAGGGAAGCTAGTGATCTCCTTACCTTTATTGGTCATTAATTTAAATGAACTTTGCTTTACAAAACCCAACTGTTTTAACCACCCAGCAATCATACGAGCATATTTATCACTTGTTCCCTCAACATTTGTACGAATAATTTTTTGTTCCTCAGCTTTATCTAGATTCCTTAACCAATCTAACATTGTAGACTCTTCATAAGATGTAAAGCCGTTTTCTCCAGAAAAACCTAGCCTATTACCTATATAAAACTTAGTGCAAGGTTCTTTCAATTCACTTAAAATACGTAAAACCTGTGTTGCTGGTGGATACGCTAGAATTGTTTTTTTTAGTATAGTTTGTTCTGCTGAAGATTCATCTTCTGAACGCGAAAAAGCAATGCCTAATTCAGTGATTGTAAATAAATCTGTTTCTCTATTATGTGAGATAAAATTCCAACTGACAGCCCATCTTAAAAATCCATCTGAACTCCAGTTATCGGTGAAGCGTTTATCTGTTGTATTAACTGACTGGGGTAAAATAGTTATTTGAAGAAGTGAATTTGCTTGCTGTTTTTTTCTAAAATTAGTAGGATTACCGTTTTTATCTCTACTGTTACCTACTAGTTCTGAATAATTAAATTCTGCGATACCATCTTGAAGCTTTTTCAATAGATAATCACGAATTTCTGGAAAGTAAATAATTTGATCCACAATGACATGATCACGTAAATTTTTATAATGTAAGGACTCTGGGTCGAAAACTTGTACAACTTTTTTTAAAGTACGTAAATTGGATGGGTTTTGTATCCAGCCAAATGCTCTTAATTTCATAAAATACCCTCGCATTTCTCATTTTATTAGCCTCACGTATATTTTACCAAAAAAAATCTAGAATACCAATAGTGTAGCTAGTATAAAAAGTAAGCTATTAATTTTACTGCTTATAATTATGAACACCTCTAAAAACTCAAATATTTGTGGTTTCTAAGTTTTAAGTAAAATAGACATACTGCTAAATCAACTTTCTAGTTATAATTGTTTTCGTTCAGACAAGTGTTGATAATCCAATCCAACAATCTAATGCACTTGGTGTTAATTCATACTCTCTAATTAATTCTATTTTAGGTTTACCGCTTTGATACAATTTAACGATTTGATTTTTAAAATCTGATGTAAAGTGACGACGTTTTTTTCTATTTGACATAATAATTTCTCCTGATATTGTTTTTTTAATTATAAGACCACTATTTTATCTGTCTATATTAGTATACCCAAACCAGACATATAACACCTACTTTAATATATACTATCATCTAATTAAACCATTTTAATTTATATTTTTTATTAATACCATCTACTTTTCCTCCATCTCCTCCTCTTCCCTCAATACTTCCACTATACTCTCTCTAAATTCTTTCAAATTATTCAAACTCGTCTTGATTTCTTTTTGTACTGTAACGTCTATAAAGATATTATCCAATCTAACATCTAAAACATTATCACTGACAGCATCACTAATTTCTCCTGGTAAATGCACTCCTACTAAACATATCCTACTACGCCCCATAAACAAGCATTATCCAAAAAATAATATCGCGTGATCTATTCTCACAAGGACTTCATTTGCTGCTGCTTGAGCTTCTTTCAATTCCTGTAATCTATCCATTCATTTTCTCCTAAACATATAATTTTATTTATATATATTATACAATAAATCTGTTTATTTTAGTATCTTTTACAATGTGTTTTCCCTACAAAAAGGGGCTGGGAAAAAACTAGCCT
>NZ_JBZXTS010000005.1:0-69895 GCF_058895785.1 Staphylococcus sp. B1(2026) | reverse complement strand
CTTTAAACCTTCTTGACCCCCATAGTATTTTGAACTACGCAATGGATACAATTAAATCTAATGACTTAATGTATCTTCTGTCGTCATTGTGCTTTCTTTTTCTTTTTTTAGTACCGGTTCTGTTTTAATTTGACGTCCAGGTAAAGTATATAAATAACCTTTAATCCCTTCTTTAATACTTTCAGCATAAATATCTTGATAAATAGGATTAGATAACATGTATTCATCAGTTGGATTATTCATATATCCACCTTCTAATAAAATAGCTGGAATTTTACTAAATGCCGTAACTTGAAGCGGTTCTTGCTTAACACCACGATTAAATAATGGCATACGCGCACCAATAGCATTACTAACATATTGTGCTAACACTTGACTATCATCATCTTTTGAATAATAAGTTGTGAAACCACTAACTGTTCCTACTTTATTAGGAGATGAATCGAAATGAATACTTATATAAGCTGAAGCACCGCTTTCTAATTCTGGTGTATTACGGTCATCTAACGATACATAATAATCATCAGTTCTTGTTAATCTAACTGTAAAACCTTCTTGCTCAAATTTATTTTTAATTAAATTAGCTACTAATAAAGTAATATCCTTTTCTTGATTATTACGATTACCTATAGCCCCTGAATCTTTTCCACCATGACCTGGATCTAATACAATGATATATTGTTTAATTTGTTCATCTAAAATTTCTTCTGGACTTTTAACATTTGCATTCGTTTTCCAACCAGCAATCCAACCATTAAGACTACCATCTACTTCAACATAAAACCATGTATCTGTTTTATCAATAATACGATATTGTTTATCTTTATCTACAACTTTAGCTAAAGAAGGATAAGACATCCCTGGACCTGTTCGTACATCCATTTGTTCTTTAACAATAACATACTGTCTAGTTTTAGACGCTTGATTCTCTTTATAAGATTTTAATGTTTGATCTCCTAAAATAATCATTATTACTAGAATAATAATTCCTAGAAATAACATCATTATTTTTTTAGGATTTCTTGGTGTTATCATTCTCCAAAAATTCATGCGTATTTTAGGTCTTTTAATTCTTCTCATTATGGTATATCTCCTTAGACAATCTATCATACGTAATTGTGACGGGACCGTCATTAATTAATGATACTTGCATATTTTCTCCAAATCTACCTTTTTGCACTTCTATACCATATTTCTCTAATTGTTGATTAAAATAATGATATAAGTCATATGCACGCTCACCGCTTGCTGCTTGGTTATAACTTGGACGATGACCTTTGTGAACATTAGCAAATAGTGTGAATTGAGAAATAGATAAAATTTGACCATGAACGTCTAATAATGACAGATTCATCTTTCCTTGATGATCTTCAAAAATACGACTATGTACTATTTTATAAGCTAAATAATCTGCATCCGCTTCACTAGATAATTGATGAATACCGACAAGTAAGCATAAACCTTTATTAATCGAACCTATTGTTTCATCATTCACCAATACTGATGCTTTAGCTACACGTTGTACAATAACTTTCATAAAATATCCTTTCTAATTAATAACTCTTGTAACCGCGTATACATCTGATACTTGTTTAATTTTTTCAACTACAGATTGTAATTCATGTATATTATGAATCATTACAGTTAAACTAATCGTACAAATTTTATTATGATCTACACGTGCATTCAATTTTGCAATACTCGCACGTGATTCATTAATTTTCATTAGTACTTCATTTAAAACAGCTGTTCTATCAAAAGTAGAAACCTCTAAAGATGCAAAAAAGGACTTATTATTTAAAGTTTGTACCCATTGGACAGGTAAGATGCGTGCTTTATCTTCATTTTTGACATTTGGACAATCACTTCTATGTACGGTAATTCCTCGGCCTTTTGTTACAAAACCAGTAATCTCATCTCCTGGAATTGGATTACAACATTTTGACAATCTAATTAATAAATTATCAATCCCAGGTACATATACGCCTGATTCTGTACGAATATTTTGATGTTCTAGTTCAGCATTCATTAATTTTTCAACTTGTTGCTCTTTCATACGTTGACGACGTTCTTTTTCTGTCAAACGAGCGACAACTTGAGTCACTGACACACCACCAAAACCAACAGCATTATATAAATCAATCACAGCATTAAAATTATAACGTTCGGCGACATTCATTAACATTTCATCTGTCATATAATGATCTACATCAAATTTTAATTCTTTTAATTCTTTGATAATTAAATCTCGACCCTTGTCTATATTAACACTACGCTCTTGTTTTTTAAAATATGATTTTATTTTATTTTTTGTTTGTAATGATTTAACAATTTTTAACCAATCACTACTTGGTCCATAAGAATGTTTAGAAGTTTTTACTTCTACAATATCACCAGTATACAGTGGTTGATCTAAAGAGACAATGCGACCGTTCACTTTAGCACCGACTACTTTATTACCTACTTCAGAATGAATAGCATAAGCAAAATCAATACTATTAGCACCACTCGGTAATTCTATAATATCACTACTAGGTGTGAAAACATAAATTTTGTCACTCAATAAATCACCCTTTAATGTAGCAATAAATTCTTCAGCATTTTCATCCATAGTAGAATTATTTTCTAACATATTTTTGAACCAGCCTAATTTTTGGTCGAAACTATTTTTATTCGATACTTGTTTTCCTTCTTTATAAGCCCAATGCGCCGCAACTCCTTTTTCAGCGATTTCATGCATTTCATAAGTTCTAATTTGCACTTCTAAAGGATCTCCATTTGGACCTACAACGGTCGTATGTAATGATTGATACATATTGGGTTTTGGCATAGCAATATAATCTTTAAATCTTCCAGGAATAGGCGTCCATAAAGTATGCACTAAACCTAATATTGCATAACAATCTGTAATAGAATTTACTAACACACGAATAGCTAATAAGTCATAAATTTGATCAAATTGTTTGTTTTGTTTGACCATCTTTTTATAAATACTATAAATATGTTTAGGTCGACCGGTAACATTACCTTCAATGTGAAATTTATTTAATTCATTATGAATTGATTGAATTGCTGAATCAATATATGTTTCACGTTGTGAACGCTTTTGTTTCATTTGTTGTACAATTCTAAAATATTGTTGTGGATACAAATATCTTAATGCCGTATCTTCTAATTCCCATTTAATAGAACTCATCCCTAAACGATGCGCTAAAGGTGCATAAATTTCTAAAGTTTCTCGAGAAATTAAACGTTGTTTTTCTGGTTTCATATATTTTAAAGTACGCATATTATGTAATCTATCCGCTAATTTAACTAAAATTACACGAATATCTTTCGTAATAGCTACAAATAATTTACGATGATTTTCGGCTTGTTGTTCTTCTTTTGAACGATATTTAACTTTATCTAATTTTGTTACGCCTTCAACAATGACAGCAACTTCTTCACCAAATAGTGAGGCTAAATCTTCTTTTGTATACAATGTATCTTCTACAACATCATGTAAAAATCCCGCTATAATCGTTGCCGCATCTAATTTTAATTCTGCTAAAATAGCAGCAACTTGAACAGGATGTAAAATATAAGGTTCGCCAGATTTTCGGAATTGACCTTCATGGGCTTGTTCAGCAAGTTCATACGCTTTCTTTACTAATAATTGTTGTGCTTTTGGTAAATAGGTTTGAGTTATTTTAAAAACATCATCTTTTGTATACGGATATTCATTAGACATTATGTTCACCCCTTTAATACATTTTCAATAAATTTGGCTATTTATTTGTTAATTTTAGCATATATTTTTAATTCTGTATATCTTCTAAATTATTAAAAATAGAGATAAAATCAGTCTTTTTAAGGATTGCTTTTATCTCTATTTTAAAATTCATTATTGAAAAAATAAAAATTCTTTATTACATTTTCAACAATGTAAACACATCATAATTTTCTAACTTCGACATACCATCTAAACCATCTAATTCAATTAAAAAAGCAATACCTACAACTATACCACCTAATTTTTCAACTAATTTAATTGATGCTTCAATTGTGCCACCAGTTGCTAATAAATCATCTGTAATTAATACTCTTTGCCCTGGTTTAATTGCATCTTTGTGCATTGTTAAAACATTTGAACCGTACTCTAAATCATATTCATATGTTTCTACTTCGCGTGGTAATTTACCAGGTTTACGAACTGGAATAAAACCAATACCAAGTTCATAAGCTACTGGACAACCAATAATAAAACCACGTGCTTCTGGTCCTACAATCACGTCTACTTCTTTAGATTTGGCAAAATTAACAATTTGTTGTGTTGCATATTTATATGCATCACCATCTGCCATTAATGGCGTAATATCTTTAAAATTGATACCTTCTTTCGGCCAATCTTGTACTAATGCGATATATTGTTCTAAATTCATGTTCTATCCTCTTTTATCGTTAAAATATTAGTATTTACGTAGTTGATAATATCATCTTTTTTACTAAATAGCAATAATTGTTCAATCTCTATTCTATCTTGTCTTTCTTTATAACTTGGTGAAGCGAATAGAGTAGTTTTTAATTCTGAAGCATTTACAGTAATTTCACCATTACGTACTGTAATAAATTCTAATTCATAAAATACTTTCAACATGAACTTCAACTGATTAACTGTTACTTTTAAATATTGACATATTTTTTGACCTTGATGATTCAAATTTAATTTTTCATTTTGTTTCAAAATTTTATAAAGCATAGCAAATTGCTCTCTTTTTGGTAGGCCTTCATAATAGGCAATATAATTTTCTCTCAATACTAAATAAATTTGTTTAGGCTTAATTGTTTGTAGTACTGTTTTAAATTGAGCCATAGATTCAGGTAGCTCCATTAAAAATAAAATATCATATGTTTGTTGTTTATTTAATAATTGTTCATATGTCATACCTTGTTCTAAATCTTGTCGATATATTTGAACCATTTGTTGCCCTTGCGGTAAGACAATATTTTTTTTATTTCGGAAGTCAACAAAATATTGTTGTATTTTATCTATGTCTATCATCATTAATTGTAATTTTGTTTTATTATTCCAAGTATTTGTTGATAATTCTGCAATAATATTTAGCTCATCTTCATTAGAAATATAATCTTGTAAATAACCTTTATTAAAAGCTAAACATTCTATCTTATTATCATTAATGACTAAAGATAGTTTCATATGTTCTTTTTGACCACCCATCGTAATCACTTTATTAACTAATGATTTTTCTAATAAATTTTTAGGTTTTGGAAAGCCAAAACCAAATGGTTTTAATAAATTCATTTCTTGATATAATTCAGTTGATAATTGTTCAGCATCCAATACAATATCAATATTTATTGATGGTCTAATATCCACACCTGTTTCAAGAATCGCTTTCATCGCATTGTCCAATTCATCATGTAACTGTGGTAAGTTTTCAGGTAATAATGATAAACCAGCAGCCATAGGATGACCACCAAATTTTAGTAACAATTTAGCTTGTTGTGCTAAGTGATGATAAATATGAAAAGCTGAAATACTACGTGCTGATCCTTTTAATAGCTCACCTTTATGACTTAACACAATAACTGGTCTTTGATAACGTTCAATAATTTTAGATGCCACAATGCCTAGCACACCCTCATTCCAGTCAGCATGACTAACAATAAAAACTTCTCTACCTTGCTGCTTCTGTTTTTCTACTTGTTCTAAAGCTGCTAAAGTAATATTAGTCACAATTTCTTTACGTTTAAGATTATAATTATCAATTAGCTCTACTAATTGTTTAGCCTGTAGCTCATCTTGCGTCATTAATAATTCTAAAGCCGGTAAAGCACTATCTAAACGTCCAACTGCATTTAATTGAGGTCCAATAATGAAGCCAATCGTTTCTTCATCTATTTTATTAAAATCAACATTATTTTTTACTAATAATTCACTAATACCTAATCTAGGGTACTCGCTACATAGCATCAAGCCTCTTTTCACAAAAAAACGATTCTCATCAAGTAAACTCACCATATCTGCAATAGTCCCTATTGCAACTAAATCTAGTAATTCTTCTGGAAAATCGCCTAATAATGCATGTGCTACTTTAAACGCTACACCAACACCAGCTAAATCAGCAAATGGATAATGACCTAATGGATGTTGTGGATGAATAATAGCATACGCATCAGGTAATTCATTGGGTAATTCATGATGATCCGTTACAATAACATCACAATACATCTCTTGTGCATAAGCAATTTCATGATGACCTTGCACACCATTATCTACAGTAATAATTAAAGTAACCCCTTGTTCGATATAAGATTTAAAAATCTCTAAATTTGGACCATAACCTTCTGTAAAACGATTAGGGATAAAATATGTCACATGTGCACCAAGTGTTTCTAATGTTTCAACCATGACTGTTGTTGAAGTCACACCATCAGCATCATAATCTCCATAAACTAAAATTTTTTCTTCATTTTCAATTGCTTGTTCTATACGTTCCACAACTTTGGACATGTCATATAATAAAAATGGATCATGAATTAAATTTTCATCAGGATTTAATAACATTCTAATTTCACGTTCATCTTGAATCCCCCTGTTTAAACAAATTTTTGCAACTACTGGAGATACTTGAAAACGCTCAACAAATGTATTAACTTCTTGTTCTGTATAGTTTGGCTTTACCCATTGATATTGTGCTTGCATTGTTCCTCCTCTATGATTAAAAAAACGAGCCCAATGGGGCTCGTTTTTCACTATTTAGGTGCCTTTTCAATCCACATTGGCAAACGTTCTGCTAACGTTTTGAATCCATAAATTTCTTGTTCTTTTATTTTATCAATTAAAGTATAACGGCGATAATTTTTTTTTCGTTCAAACTTTTTAAAATAATTATTTTCTTTTAAAGTCAAATTTAGTTTACCTGTATCATCAATAGAAAGTACTTTGACACGAATAATTTGACCGACAGATAAATAATTATCAATTTTATCTACAAAATCATCAATAATTTCTGAAATATGAATTAGCCCCTCTTTGCCTTGTTGTGTTTGTACAAAAGCACCATAAGGTTGTATTCCTGTTACCTTTACTTTAATAAATTGGCCAGGATAGATTTGATCTGCCAACTTTAGCGCCTCTTCTCTTTTTTTATCTAGTCATTTCTTTTTAAGAATAACATAAATAAAATCATTTTTCTAGGCTCTAGCATTATCTTAATTAAGAATATTAATTTTTTTTATGACACATGTTTCTTTTGGTTGATCACGGAAGTTTGTTTTAATACGAGCTAATGCGTCTAAAACTTCGAATCCTTCAATAACTTGCCCAAAAACTGTATGTTTATTATCTAACCATGATGTACCACCTTTAGACATATATGCTTTTTGGATTTCTTCATCATATTTTTTTAACATTGCTTTAGATTCTTTTTTGGCTTGTACGATAAAAAATTGACTACCATTTGTATTTGGTCCAGCATTAGCCATTGATAATGCCCCGTAAAAATGGAATAGTTTATTTGAAAATTCATCTTCAAATGTATCTCCCCAAATAGACTCTCCACCCATACCTGTTCCAGTAGGATCTCCACCTTGAATCATAAAATCTTTAATAACACGATGAAAAGTTAAATCATCGTAATAATTATTTTGAATATGTGTTAAGAAATTTTCAACTGTTTTAGGTGCTTCTTGTGGAAATAATTTTATTTTTAAATTTCCTAAATTAGTGATCATTTCTATTAAACGTTCACCTGATAAAACTTCTGTTGTTAATTGAGGGTAATTAGTATTAGTTGTCATAATTAATTTTCTCCTTCTTCATATTGTGTGCCACCATCAACACCAAAATATTCTTCTAAACTTAAATGAGACTGATAGATAGTTTTAGCAATATCTCCTACATAACGAAGATGCCAATCTTCAGGCATATAACCTGTTTGTTCTTCTTTACCTGGTAAATATCTAACAATGAAACCATATTCATGCGCATGTTCTGCTAACCATTCTGCTGCACCATCATTATTTACTGTCCCTAATAAATTACCTTGATGATCTAATAAATCATAAGCTAAACCTGTTTGATGCTCACTATAACCAGGACGTGCTGAATATCTATCAGCTGCAGCAACGCCATCACGACTAACATAATCATTATACAACTGAGCTTGTTGTTCATATGAGCGATAGCCACTATATTGATTACTTACATCAAATCCTTGTTGTTGCATATCAGCGATAATTTTTAACAATTGTGCTTTTGCTTCTGGATTTTCACCGGGTGCATAATTAGATGATAATGGATATTTTTTATTTACAATAATGATTTTATTCCCCATTTCATCCATCACATATTTATAATCTTTATCTTGTAATATCTCTGTTGACATAATAGATGATGTTGATTCCTGATTGTTATCTTCTACATTGTCATGATCTTCTTCAATTAATACTTCATGATCTGATACATTTTTATCATTAGATGATGTTTCCATAGGTTGAGAATTACAAGCACTACACATTAATACGACTAGACCTAGTATTAAACGATATTTCATGATAACCTCCTAAATATACTGACTAACGATTGCTATTTTATTTTGTAATTCTGTTATTTTTAATTGATGTTGTAAATTATTAGCATCTAATTTTTGTAAAATTCTGTGCCACTCTGTCATTTCACGTTGCCACTTCATTTTAAAAGCTATATTATTTGATTGTTTAATTAAATATGGCCCCATTAGCAATTCACTTTCATTTAATTGCATTGTTCCTTTTTTAGCTACAATAATTTCATAAATATGACCATCTTCTTCAAGAATTAATTCATTATCAATTTGATAATGATTTGACATTAGCCATTGTCTAACAATTTTAGCATTTAAATTTGGTTGTAAAATCAATTGTGGATAATGTTGTAAGAACATTTTTCCTTGTTCTAAAATATTAACAATTAAACTACCACCCATACCGCAAATTGTCACTGTGTCAACAGCTACTTCATTTTCTAAAACTGATAAACCATTACCTTTTTTCACTTTAATTTGATGTGTCATATTATAATGTTCAACATTTTGACAAGCTGCTTGATAAGGCCCATCTACAACCTCACCTGCAATGGCAAAATTTATCAAATTATTTTTAATGGCATAAATAGGTAAATAAGCATGGTCCGAACCGATATCAGCTAAGGATTGTCCTTCTATCAATTGCGCCACTTGATATAATCTATTTTTCAATTCAATAGTTAATAGTGATTTACGCATCGTGATATGTTCTATCCCGGCATCTAAAAAAATATCAGATGAAATTTCATGATAGCCTAAACGTTGATAAAAGCCTGTAGCTTTTATTTGTGCATCTAATTGTGTTATGTACAAATTGGCTTTTCTAGCTAATTGCTCAAGTAATAAAATGATCTCTTTACCGTATCCTTTATGACGATATAAAGGATGTACACAAATTCTTTGCAATTTTGCCACAGTATCATTAACGATGCGATAGCGCCCAACAGCAACAACTTCATTATTATCCATGATCATGACATGTGTACAATCACTTGTTAAATTATCAAATTGATCATATTCTAAGTTCTCATCAATACCTTGTTCCTCAATAAATACTTTTCTTCTTAATTGTAATGCTTGTTTTAATTGTTCTTCTGTTGTAATGACTATTTTTTCCATGATTATCCTCTTATAAAACAGGTTTTAATAGTGCTGACCATGTTTCACAGTTTTCAATATCTTTAAATTGTTCTGATGGCATCCAAACTATTTGCAATGTGTCATCTTCTTTTTCAAAAATTGTTGTCTTATCATCTACTATATACTGATAAACAATTCCTAAATGTACACGACCTACTTCATTACTATCATCATTAATTAAACCAATAAATGTTAATTGTTCTTGTGATTGTTCTTGATTGATACCAATTTCTTCTACTAATTCTCTTATTGCATTTTCTTTTAATTGTTGTTCAATTGACATCTCTGAAGTTACTTCATTCATATGACCACCAACACCAATTGATGATTTACCGTGTAAACGTTGTTCACCACCACCTGATAAACGTGTATAAACTAAAATATGATTAGCTCGATCCTTTACAATGACATAACTAATTAATTGTTTAAACTGACTATCTTCTTCCATATCACCACGTCTTTTAACTTCATAATGTGAAAAATTATTGATAATTTGCTTAACGCGTTCATCTTTGGCATCTAAAAACCCATGAAAATTTAATGCTTCATTATTAAATAATGTTGATCTATTCACTACTAATATTTGTTCATCCCATTTGCTCATAAAAACACTCCTATTGTTAAAATTATAATTTTTTCGATAAATAAGTGTAACTATTTACAATAATTAAACTACCTATTATCACTGATGCTAAAATATCACTCGGATAATGTACGCCAAGATACAATCTAGTGATCATAATTGCAATAATATATAGCACGCCTATTATAACTATTACATGCTGCTGCTTATTTGGATACATCTTATTAATAAATAGCCAAATAATATATACCATAATTATCGCTGACAATGTATGTCCACTCGGAAAACTAAAATCATGTTGCAATACTGACATAGTGACCGGTCTTGGTCGATGCGTAATAATTTTCATCACATAGAATATCAGTGAACTAAGTAATAAAGGTATTGGTAATAGCCAAGGTATTTGACGCTTATTAACATAATAAATGCTCATTAAAACGATCAACATTATACTATAATAAATAATTGATACACTATTTGTTAAACATATCATCCATTTTGTTAAATGAAATTCTCTAATATTAGCAATCGTTTGTAAAATATTCGTTTCAAATCTTGTTGCCATATCAGTAAATTGCCAAATAATCAAGAGACCTAACAAAATAATTAATAAGGTATTTATCTTATTTTTTTGCATTGATTATCTCCACGATTTTATCACCTAATTGTTCAGCTGTATAACTTATTTGATAATTTTCCATATTTTCTTTAATCTGTTGATATTCTGAAATGAATTGATTAAACATTTCATTAAATTGAGTAGCATTTAACTGTTCTTCTTGTAGTACTAAAGCAAAACCTTGTTCTTTAAATGCTTGTGCATTTAAAATTTGATCACCTCTACTTTGATTCATACCTAATGGAATAAGCAACATTGGAATTTTCAAAGCCAACAACTCATAAATTGCATTGGCACCTGCACGTGAAATAGCAATATCTGTGATTGATAAAATATCATTTAACTCTTCTGCAACGAATTCATACTGCACATAGCCAGGTCTTGTTAATGTATCATCTTTCAAATTTTTACCAGTTAAATGAATAACTTGATAAGAGTTTAATAACGTATCTAAGTTTTGACGAATCACCTCATTAAGTATACTTGAGCCTAACGATCCTCCCATTACTAACAAAATAGGTTTATCTGGAGATAATTTAGTAAATTGATATCCACGTTGTTGATGACCATCATATAAATTTTGACGAATCACTGCACCTACATATTCTGCTTTATTACTCGGTAAATAATTTTCTGTTTGTTTAAATGTCGTAAAAATAGTATTTGCAAATTTAATATTAATTTTATTCGCTAAACCTGGTGTTACGTCTGATTCATGTAAAATAATAGGAATTTTTAATAATTTAGCTGCAATACCTACAGGAACACTTACAAATCCACCTTTTGAAAAAACAACTTGTGGTCTTTGTCGTTTTAAAATGCGCCATGCATCATAGATACCTTTGACTACTTTAAATGGATCAATAAAATTTTCCCACGAAAAATACCTTCTTAGTTTACCACTAGAAATACTGTAATAAGGGATGTCTGTATTTTCTTGCACCATTTCTTTTTCAATACCAGATTTCGAACCAATGTAAGCTATCTCATAACCTTGTTTTTTAAAATAAGGGATTAGAGCGATATTTACAGATACATGCCCCATTGATCCGCCACCTGTAAAAATTATTTTTTTTGTCATTATTATTTGCTCACTTTCATTTGCATTCTTTTATATCATATCAAAGCTAGAGAAAGATTACTAGTATCATCTCATCAGAATCAATGATAATTAAATGAATAGTTTAACACTATCAAGACCTTGAATATAAAACGAATCAGCAATTAGCACTTGTAAAAACAAGTACTGACTACTGATTAATTTTTAATGCTTATTCAATTTCATATTGAATTGACTATACTAAAAATCCCATTGGAATGAAAATAATCAAATCATAAACAATATGTGTAACAATCCCACCCCATAAACTGTTCGCTTTTAACCAAATCCAATTAAATGGTAATCTTGTAAGACCTGTTGCAACTAAACATTGGTACATATTAAAATCATAAGCATTTACATGCATTAAAGCAAAAATCAAAGCATCTATAATTGAAGCAATCCACCAAGCTTTTATAATAGTCATTGTTTTAGATAGAAGTGTAAAAATAGGAAATGTAAAAGCTGCGGTAATTACTTCTTCACCGACTAAAGAAATACAAATAAATATTAATGAAATAATTTTTTCCATAGTACTGCCATTCCCTAAAGCACAATTAGCTACTGCTGTATAACCTAATAGATTTGCTCCTAATGAGATGAATAATGTAGATAAAGCTACTGGAATTACCCAAAACCAACTACTTTTAGTCATTTTTCCTATTGAAATCATAAAGATTTTAAAATTAAATTGTAAAATTATTGCGATAGCCCCTGTAATAAGCAAAGAAAAATAAGGTAATTTACCGGGTAATATATGCGTAATCCCACCTATCATTCCTAATATAATTACAACAATCGATAAAATAGAATATTTTGACAACCTTGCTTCACTTAAAACTTTTAACATTATTATTCTCCTTAAATAAATTATAACTAAATATAACAAGAGAATGCTATTTAACAATGTATCTGCTCATGACTCGACAAATTATTGAGGTATTTGTTTTATAAAATCTTGAAACATAGTTTTTACTTCTAATTGAATAACTTGATGATCAATATAAATACTTTGATATTTAGGATACTTAGCTAACAAATGACGAAGTATATCTTTGGATGAATAATGATAAATTTGCACCAATAAAGTAGCATATACTTGCCATTCCAAAGGATGACAAGCTAAAAATAATTGTTGTGGATAAATATAACCTATATATGAAGGTAGCTGATTTATTTTCCAGCCTAATTGATATATATTTTTTAATAATTGATGATGTACTGAGCGATTATATTTCAGCGTTTGCATCATATAATTACTTTTTTCTTGATATGTTGCCATTCTTTTTGTCAATGAATATTGATAATTAGTTGTATGTTTAAAAATATCAGTAATAGTGATATCAACTTTATTAAATTTGACATAATTATTAAATAAATCTGACATGGATAAATAATATACGTAATATTTTTTGTGACAATAATTATAAGTTAAAATATAATAGCCCACTTTATTTTTTTGAATAAAATGACGAATAAAACGACTCAATTTAATTTTATGATAATTTATCATAATTAAGTTATCATCTAGTAACCATACAACTTGATACCCACATTTTATATAAAATTGATGTCTTATATTTAACAACTTATAATCAATAACTGATTGTTGAAACTCAATGATATATTGTTCATTAGGCAAACAAATATCGGCAATTCTAACTTGCTCTTTTTCTTTAATACGATATTCAATAGCTACTTTATAATACTTGGCTAAATGTTTAGCAATTTGCTTTTTAGCTTGGTGATGATTAATACTTTCTCCGTTATGATGACTACAATGATTACCTTTTATATGGCTAAAATGTTTTTTAATTTTGATGCCTTTTTTTATCATTAATGCTGCATGACATTGTGGACAATAATATTGTTCTTTGTCAGATGCTTGATTAATATGAATAACTTGTTTATTTTTTGTTATAGCATAAAACATTTTCTCACCTCATAGAATAAATAAACCATAAAATTTTAAATTACTCTTATTAATTTTTTTAAAATAAAAGTCAAATTATATCAAATAAAGTGTAGATTTTTATTTTGATATTGTATATAATAGAAATTGTGAGTAAGTAAAGTTATTCATAAACCATTTGAAAAGGAGTGTGAGATGGATGGTAACATTATTCACGTCACCAAGTTGTACATCTTGCCGTAAAGCAAAAGCATGGTTAATTGAACATAACATTCCGTTTACAGAAAGAAACATTTTTTCAGAAGGGTTAACAATTGATGAAATCAAAGCTATTTTATCAATGACTGAAGAAGGAACTGAAGATATTATTTCTACTCGTTCTAAAACTTTCCAAAAATTAAACATTGATATTGACATTTTATCGTTGCAAGACCTATATAAAATAATTCAAGATAATCCTGGATTATTAAGAAGACCTATTTTAATGGATTCTAAAAGACTACAAGTTGGTTATAACGAAGACGAAATTAGACGCTTTTTACCAAGAAAGGTAAGAACCTTTCAGCTATTAGAAGCACAAGAATTAGTAAAATAATTGCTGATGCAAGCTTTTTTATGAAATATAATTTCATAAAAAAGTTTGTGTTTTTGTATTATATAATAACGGAGGTGTAATTATTGAAATTCGAAAAAATTAACGAATCACATTTAAAATTCTCATTAACTTATGAAGATATCGCATCTCGTGGGTTTCACCAAGAGGAATTATGGCTTAATAAAGAAAAAGGCGAAGAATTTGTCTGGACTATCATAGATGAAGTTGATGAAATAGATAATTTTGATGAAAATGAACCTATCTTTATTCAAGTTTTAGTTAGTGAAAAAGGTATTGACATGATTGTCACACAAGATAATAATTCGAATATTGTTAACCACTTATTTAAATCTACAATCAATCAACGTATCGAAAATTTATCAGATAATATTAAAGAAGAATTAAGTCATTATATCGATAATACTGAAAAAAATATCTCAAAAAAACATGTTAATACTTCACGTAAAGTAATGAAAGCTAATTTAATTATTAAATTTAAAACATTAGATGATTTAATTGATTATTCCCATTATCAAACATTATCTAATGTCATCATGAATGATTTACTTTACGAATGGAATGAACATTATTACTATTATGTCAATTTTGATTTACATCATTTATCACCTTATTTATTAACGCAATTTATTGCACAATCAAGTGAATTTGGAAATATTGTACAATTAGATTTAAGCGTATTAGAAGAATACGGTACATTAATTTTAAAAAATAATGTTATTCAAACATTTAATGAAAATTTTAACAAATAATTTTATTCAAAAAAGAGTTGATAATCTGTTGCATTATCAGCTCTTTTTTATGTTGATTAATCTTTTAAAACATTATCAATTAATTGTTGATTTGATTTAGTTTGTCTAAATGATTTTAATAATTTTTCAGTAATATTATCATCATGTAACATATTTTTTCTGATTTTCCATAATACTTCTTGTGTGGTATTATCTAATAATAATTCTTCTTTACGTGTCGAACTTCGTCGAATATTAATAGCTGGGAAAATACGGCGTTCTGCTAAATTACGATCAAGTTGTAATTCCATATTACCCGTTCCTTTAAATTCTTCATAAATCATATCGTCCATGCGAGAACCTGTTTCTACTAAAGCTGTAGCTAAAATAGTTAATGAACCACCACCTTCAATATTACGTGCTGCACCAAAAAAATGTTTTGGCTTATGTAATGATGCTGGATCTAATCCACCTGATAATATTTTACCACTTGACGGTACTTCTAAATTATAAGCACGTGCTAAACGGGTAATACTATCCATTAAAATAACAACATTTTCACCTAATTCTACTAAACGTTTTGCACGTTCTAATACTAATTCTGCTACCTTAATATGATGACGTGTTGTTTCATCAAAAGTAGAGCTAGCAACTTCTGCATTCGCAACTGAACGTTCTATGTCTGTTACTTCTTCTGGACGTTCGTCAACTAATAAAATTAATAAATGTACATCTGGATGATTTTCACTAATTGCATTTGCAATTTCTTTAATTAAAGTTGTTTTTCCCGCCTTAGGTGGTGCAACAATTAAACCACGTTGCCCAAAACCAATAGGTGCAATTAAATCAATAACACGTGTAGATAAATGTTTCGCTGTCGTTTCTAAACGCATCAGTTTATTAGGATATAATGGAGTTAACGCTTGGAAATGACTACGTTTTTTGACTTCTTCTGCATTACTGCCATTCACAAAATCAACTTGTAATAAGGCATAATATTTTTCATTATCTCTTGGTTTACGTACTTTTCCTTTTACTTTATCACCACGTTTTAATTCAAAACGACGTATTTGAGAAGCAGATACATAAATATCTTTTTCACCAGGTGCATAGTTAACTGTTCGTAAAAAACCATAGCCATCAGGTTGAATATCATCTAAGATACCTTCCATATAGTAATTACCATCTTGTTCCATTTGTTTTTCAAGCACGGCAAGCACTAATTCTTGTTTATTTAAACGACTATAACTCGTTACTTTTAAATCTTTCGCTAATTGTGTTAATTCTTTAGTCGTTTTACCTTTATACAGTTCGTCAAAAGAATTATATTGTTTATCTGTTTTCATTATCTCTCCTCATATTATAAAAATCTATTACTACTATATTGAGAAAAATCCCATATTTCTGTAGCTAAACCTTCATAAAATTCTGGTTCGTGACAAACCATTAAAATACTTCCTTTATAAGCTTGTAAAGCACGCTTTAATTCATCTTTAGCATCTACATCTAAGTGATTTGTTGGCTCATCTAATATTAATACATTACTTTCACTATTCTGTAATTTACAAAATCTAACTTTTGCTTGTTCACCACCGCTTAACACACGTACTAAACTCTCAATATGCTTAGTTGTTAAACCACATTTTGCCAATGCAGCACGTACTTCTGCTTGATTCATAGCAGGAAATATATCCCACACTTCTTGTAAACAAGTTTTACCACTGTCATTAGCTAATTCTTGTTCAAAATAGCCAATTTCTAAATAATCTCCACGCTCAACTTCACCACTGATTGGTTTAATTTCTCCTAATAAACTACGTAATAAAGTTGTTTTACCTATACCATTCGCACCTACAATTGCAATTTTTTGATTACGTTCCATAGTTAAAGTTAAAGGTTTGGTTAATGGCATATCATAACCTATCACTAAATCTTTTGTTTGAAAAATAAAACGACTTGGTGTACGTGCAGTTAGAAAATTAAACTGAGGTTTAGGTCTTTCACCCGCTAACTCTATCATATCCATTTTATCTAATTTCTTTTGTCTTGACATTGCCATGTTTCTTGTTGCAACACGCGCTTTATTTCGGGCTACAAAATCTTTTAAATCAGCAATTTCTTTTTGTTGTTTTTGATAAGCAGCTTGCAATTGATTTTTTTTCATTTCATAAACTTCTAAAAACTTATCATAATCTCCTACATAACGCGTCAATTGTTGATTTTCCATATGATAAATTAAATTAACCACACTATTTAAAAATGGAATATCATGAGAGATTAATACGAAGGCATTTTCATAATTTTGAAGATAACGTTTTAACCATTCGATATGTTCAACATCAAGATAGTTAGTAGGTTCATCTAATAGTAAAATATCTGGTTTTTCTAATAGTAATTTTGCTAATAAGACTTTAGTACGTTGTCCTCCTGATAATTCATTAACATGTGTTTCTAAACCAAAAGCCGTTACACCTAAAGCACGTGCAACTTCTTCTATTTTAGCATCAATCACATAGAAATCTTGCATCATTAAAATTTCTTGAATTTCACCAGTTTCTTTTAATAATTCTTCCATTTTTTCTGGTGTTGCTTCAGCCATTTGATCATAAAAATCATTCATTTGTTGTTCTAAATCAAATAAATGATTAAAAGCCATTTTTAAAACATCTCTAATTGTCATTTCTGGTTGTAATACAGAATGTTGATCTAAATAACCCACACGCACTCGTTTTGACCACTCTAATTTACCAGCATCTGGTTGTAATTTTCCAGTAATAATATTCATAAAAGTAGATTTACCTTCACCATTGGCACCTACTAATCCTATATGTTCTCCCTTTAATAATCTAAATGACACATCTTCAAAAATGGCACGATCACCAAAACCATGTGTTAAATTAACGACATTTAATATACTCATTATTTACTCCTTTTATCCATTTATAAAACGGGAATGTGATAGATCAAAAATATAATTTTGATACTACCCTTATTCCCGTCTATCTCACTTCTATCAATATGTGAATAGATAGCTGTTTACTTAATGTTTGTGATTACCGCCACCACAACAACCACCTGATTTATTGGCTGCATTGGGATTATCAATTGTAAAACCACCAGGTAATTCGTCTGTTGCTTCAGCAAAATCAATCATCGTACCTGTTAATAAATCTACATCATTTTGATCTACTAGTAATTTCACACCTTCTGATTCAATAATTGTATCATATTCACTTGGTGCTTCTTCAGCTACCATACCATATTGTATACCACCACCTGAACAGCCACAGCCGCCAGCATGTGCAGATATACGTAAATAATATTCTGGCACACCACTCTCATTAAATAATTGTTTTACTTGTTGTGCAGCTGATGGTGTAATATTTAAAATTTGTTCTTGTGTCATAGCTAAATCCTCCACAGTTTGATAAATTTGATCTATTTTTGTTAAATTATCTTGATTTAAATAGTCATACACTTTATCAATTAATTTATCTGCATTTTTAGCATAAACTAATTGACCATCTACTAAACAGTAACAGGTACTTGCACACACATCACATCGACTCAAACAATCTACAATTTCTACATCAATATCATTATCTGCCTGAAATATATCAATTGCTTTTTGAATATCATGTGATAAATTTGCCTGACAAAATTCAATTAAAGGATTCATCAGTTTAAATACCTCATTTCTTATTGTAACTATTTAAAATAATCATAAAACTAGATGATATAATTACAGTATAAAGCAAATTTAAGAAAATGTGTACTATTAAGTTTTAAAAAAATGACTTTACTTGTCTTCTAATATTTGTACCAGTATAATAGAATTAAAATTAAAAATATAGAGGTAAATAAGATGACAGAACAAGAACAATTTGCAGCAGTAAGTAGAGAAATGGAAAAATTACGACCATTATTAATTAGAGATGGTGGTGATTATCAATTAATTGCTGTTGAAGACGGTATTGTAAAATTAAAATTACTAGGTGCTTGTGATGGTTGTCCTAGCGCACCTTTAACACTAAAAGCGGGTATTGAACATGTGTTAACACGAAAAATACCTGGTATTAAATCTGTTATTCAAGTACAATAGGAGGCTATATATGCACGAAGTTTCGAGCGACTTAATTATTGATTTACTTCGTCAACGTGGTGTGAAGTTAATTGATATTGCTGATATCGTTAAAAATTTACAGCAACAATACTATGAAGATATTAGCATTGAATATTGTCTTGATAATATTTTAAAAGTATTAAATAAAAGAGAAGTACAACATGCCATTTTAACAGGTATTGAATTAGATATTTTAGCAGAACAAGGCAAATTATCTCAACCATTAGGTGATATTATTTTAAGAGATGAACCACTTTACGGTATTGATGAAATTTTAGTTATGTCCATTGTTAATGTTTATGGTTCAATTGGCTTTACTAATTATGGTTATTTAGATAAATTAAAACCTGGTATTATCGGACAATTAGATCAACATACGACTGATAAACATCGATGTCATACATTTTTAGATGACTTAATTGGTGCAATTGCCGCTGCTGCAGCTAGCCGTATCGCACATCGTCATGGTAAATAAAAAAGATGGAGCTTTTTGCTCCATCTTTTTTATTTTATTGTTGACTACCTTCTACTGTACATAAACGATATAAGGCATCTGCATAAATTTCTGTCGTTTTAATAATATCAGTAATACGTACCGCTTCATTAATTTGATGCATAGTGTCCGGACAATCTGGGAATAATGCACCAAATGCTACACCTTTTTTCAAAGCACGTGCATAAGTACCACCACCAATTGTTTTAGGTGCAGTCATATCACCACTATGATCACGATATGTTTGTAATAATGTTTTAATATCATTATCATTAATATCTGTATAATGTGGTTCTTGATTATGCATATTAGTAACTGATAAACCAAATTGCTGTGCTGTTTGATTTAATTTATCTATCGCTTCTTGGAAATTGTAACGCACTGGATAACGTAAATTAATACCTATTGTCTTATCTGCTGAATAAGTATAATTGAAAACAGCTGCATTAACTGTCACAGCACCCATCTCTTCATCAGTATAAGCAATATTTAATTTTTCTCCAAATGTATCTTCTGCAAAATAATCACAAATAAATTGACAATATTTTTTAGCTTCTGAATCCAATGGTAAGGTCATTAAATACTTCGCTAAATTTACAGGTGCATTGCTTCCTAATTCAGGTGCCATTGCATGTACTGACTTACCTTTTAAAATAAGTATTTGTTGACCATCTTTTTCAGTATATTGACCTTGGTACTGATTATCTGATAAATAAGTTAAGAAACTTTCTTCAATATGACTGTCTAATTGTAAAACTGCTTCAACATGATCAGGAACCATATTATAACGATCACCAGCTTGAAAACTTAATAATACCGGATGTTCTACTTTATTAGTTGCTTGTAGTAAATCAAAAGTTGAAATACCTTTTTCTGCATAAATTAATGGAAAATCTGCATCAGGCGCAAAACCAAAATCAGGCATTTCTTCTTGTTCAAAATATTTTTCTACACATTGCCATGTTGATTCTTCGTCTGTTCCAATGATTAAACGTATGCGTTGATTCCATGTAACTTTCAAATCATTTAAAATTTTAATAGCATAATAAGCTGCCATTGTAGGTCCTTTATCATCTAAAGTACCACGTGCAATCAACCAACCATCTTTTTCTAATACTTTAAATGGTGATTGGTACCATCCCTCTACTGGTGCTGGTACAACATCCACATGACCTAAAACACCAAATAATTTTTCACCTTGCCCTACTTCTATATGTCCACTTATATTACCGACATTTTTAACTAAAAAATTATCTCTTTGACCTAATTCTAGCATAAAATCTAGAGCTTGACGGACTGCTGGACCAAAAGGTGCTTTAGCTGTTATTTGATGGTCATCTCTAACTGATGGAATCTCTAATAAACTAGTCAAATCTTGAATCAATTGGTTTTTATATGGTGCAACTATCTCTGTCCAATTCATTTGCTTTCTCCTATCTTCCTAAACGTTTTAACTTTCTTAATCTTGCACGCTCCTCCACAGAAGAAAGTACATTATAAGGTGTTGTTATTTCTCTTTTTGGTTTCTCTTTGGTTCTTTGTTCTACTTCTTTTTTAGGTGTACTTACTGAAATAGCCGAAGTTGGAATATGTGAAGATGCTGGTGGTTTAATTTCAACTTGCTTCAATCCAGCTATCGTTTTAGGTTCATCTACACCATTAATTTTGGAAGTGATTTTTGAATTATCAACTGGTTTAGCAATTTTACCTGTTGACGAATATTCAACATCTTTAACTACTCTTGTTCTTATTGGTGACGAACTTTGTTTTGTTTCTGTAACACCATTAATTGCTGAAAAATGTGTTGTAGGTTTAAATCCAGATCTATGAATTTGTTGATATGCACGATGTAATTCATTAGAAGACTTTGATTGATGTCCTTTATATTTAGGATAATAAGGTATTTCATCATCAGATTTTGGTCCGAATTCTTCCATAAATGATTTTCGAGTTTTTGTTAATTGTTGATAAGTTTCTTCTACTTGTTGCTGTTCTGAAGTTGCTTCTACTACTGTATGACTTGATTGAGTATTAGATGGCATCAATTGCTCAATATACTCATCATCAATTTCTACAATAATATCGGTATTTTGACTAGGTTCCTCTGGAAAAATACCAAAAATATCATCTTGTTGTAATTGATGTAGTGGTGATGTTTTTTTCATCTCTTCGTTTAAGTTTTCCACTGAAATCTTACTTCGTTCTCTTGTAGAACGATGACGTCTGTAAACCGTTTCACCTAATTGTTCAACTTCTTCTGATAATTGCTGAGAACGTTTAGATAATTGACGAATTTTAGATTGCTTAGGTTGATTAATTTCAATACCATTTTTTTCTAATGTATCAATAATATCAGTATTTAATCTGTCTCTTTTTTTAACTTCAATAAAATCTTCTCTTTGTTGTTCAACAATATCTGTTTTATTTTCTACTCTCGGTTCTCTTATACGCTGTCTTTTTTTATAAAGAATATCTTCTAATTCATCTACTTCTTTATGTGAAGTGGCTTCTTCATTAGATTCATCAGAAAAAAATAAATTTTTAAACCAGTTTTTCATATATTTCCCACCTTATACTAAATGATAAATGATTGTCCTACTTCATAATCATCTGATAATACTAAAATACCTGGTTTATCCAAGTCTTGAGATATAACTAATTCTTTTGCTGAACAAAGCATACCAAAAGAATCTACACCTCTTAATTGTGTTGCTTGAATAACCATACCAGATGGCATAACTGCACCAATTGTTGCTACTACAACTTTTTGATGTGCTTCAACATTAGCTGCACCACAAACAATTTGTAATTCTTGTTCTTGTCCAATATCAACTTGACAAATATTTAACTTGTCGGCATTAGGATGCTTCACTTTATTTTTTACATAACCAACAATAAATTTATTCGTATCATCAACAACTAATTGTATATCTAAATTTAATTTATCTAATTGCTGTTGCAAATGTTCAATCTGTTGTGATGTTAATGTGATATTACCTTGACCTTCAATATTCAATGATTCGATATTAAATATATTTAATCCTATAATACGCTTATCTTGATTGCTAATTGTTACAATATTATCAAATGTTTCATAATGGTACTGTTCACTTTGATCGTGTTGTAATGTAATAAATAATACATTTGGAAAAACTTTTTTATTATAAAAAATATTCATATCCTACTCCTATACTATTAAATTTAATATTGTTTTTATTATATCATAGCACAGTCATAGCTTACAATCCGAAATAAAAGAGAGCTACTTCTAGCTCCCCCTTATTTATTCTGCTGAATGATCAATTGTTAAATGTAAATCATAACCTAGTGCAATGGCTACACGAATTAGTGTATCAATTTTTGGAAAATGTTGCGCATTTTCCATACGCTTAATTGTATTCAATGACACCATTGATTTTTCTGATAGTTCATATTGTGTTAACCCAGCATTCTTTCTAAAGGCTCTTAATTCTGCTAATAATTCTAAACTTTTAATTTCTGATTGAGAAATGAAATTTGAAGATTGCATCATACTATATCCCTTCTTTATTTACTTCTTTTGGATTAATTTTGACCTCTACTTTTGTCACTCGATAATTCGATTTCTTAAGCACTTTAAAAATAATATGATCAATTGTGTATTCATCATTTTCTGAAACATAAAAATCTTGTAAATGTAACCAACCTGATAAAGTATCAACTTGTTGATGTGGTAAATTCAAATTAAAATATTGATTAACATCTTGAATAGCAATACTACCTTTTAAAATATAGGTATATTGATCTACTTTAGTTACTGGCAATCTTTCTTCACTATCAAATTCATCACGTATCTCACCAATAATTTCTTCTATGATATCTTCCATTGTAATAATTCCGGAAATACCACCAAATTCATCAACTAATGCCACCATATGTATATGTTCATTTTGCATTTTATTTAATACTTTAGAAATTGGCATTAACTCAAAAATAGTTTCTATTGGTGAAATATATTCTTTTAATTCGTCTAAAGATTCAATCATATGATCTCTAATAAATAATTTTTTTATATTTAACATACCTAATAATTTATCTTTATTACCTTCAATAATTGGATAACGCGTATATTTTTCTTGCTCTATTTGATTTAAAATTGTTGTCAAATCATCTTTTAAATCCAATACTTCAACCTCATTACGTGGGACCATAATTTCTTTAGCTACACGATTATCAAATTCAAATACACGATTAGCGTAACTATATTCTACTTTATTAATTTCACCTTGTTTTAAAGCATTTGCCATAATAGAACGTAATTCATCCTCAGAATGCACTTCATCTGATTCACTTGCTGGTTGAAAACCTAATAATTTAATGAAAAAATTAGCTGTTTTTTGTAATATCCAAATTACGGGATAACATATTTTTTCAAAAATGTAAATTGGACGCGATAAAGTTAAAGCAATCTTATCTGTTTGTTGAATAGCTATTGTTTTAGGCAATAATTCTCCAACAACGACATTAACATAAGTCACTAATAAAAATGCAATAACATAAGTTAATGTTTGAGATGTTGTAGTAGATATATTAATTTGATTAATCAAAGGTTTTAATATTGTAGCCACTGTCGGTTGTGCTAGCCAACCTAAACCTAATGAACAAATAGTAATACCTAATTGACAAGCCGATAATATATCATCTAAATGTTGTAATAAAAAAATCACACGTTTGGCACGACGATTTCCATTTCTTGCTAGTTCTTCCATGCGTGTACGACGAACTTTAACCATTGCGTACTCACTAGCTACAAAAAACGCGGTACATACTATCAATATAATAATAATTGAAAATTTAATAAAAATACTCATTCTTTTCCCTTTCTTCTAACGACAACCAATGACCTGATAAACGATGCATGCTAGCGATCGCTTTCAATAATGTTATATTTAAACCTCTATACATTTGATATTGTAATTGCATCGTTAATGCTGTGCGTTTAAAATAATTCAATTGATGATTTGATTCAAAGCTTTGATGGTAATCTTTTAATAAAGTTAAACATTTTCCATAGCTTACTTGTGATAACCAATTATTTAAATTTAAATATTTTAGTAAATTAACGACTAATTGAACACTATCTGCCTGCCATTGATCAGGAGATAATAAATTAAAGAGTATCGTTTGTAATAAATCAATCACAAAATCATACTTCTCTTTATCTTTAATATTTAAAGCCTCGTAGATGACTGTCGTCAATGTCATTAATTGTTCAGAAGTAAAGCATTGTTGCAAATAAGGTTGATAACTAAAATAAGGTTGTCCTGGTAAATTAACTAACTGACCATAATAAAAAGTTTGTGGTATTTCTCTAGCAATATTAATTAAATCACTTGCATATTGATAAATTCTTCCAGTATTTTTCCAACCCCATTGTTGTAACACTGCTTCTTTATTTTGTTCTTGAAATAATTGTTGCCATTGTATAGCTGTAAATTGATTAGGTGCAATTAAAAATAACTGTTTCAACTGTAATGGAGAACTATTACTCACTACATAATCATCAAAATAATGATGTACAATTTGAACTAATTGTACTAAATGCCCACCCAGTGAATGACCTGTCGCAAAACATTGTTTAAGATTTGCATGCTTTTTCTTTATTTGTTCAATAAACTGAATAGCTTGTTGATATTGAGTTGTTGTTGTGCCTTGTACAATTGCACGTAAATTATACTGCCAATCCAATCGTGATTGATGAAAATCATGGTAAGACATCTCTTGAAAAAATTTCGTTTGACTACCACGAAATGTAAAAATAGCTACTGTTTGATTAATAATATAACACGATACTTCTAAACCACTTGTCATCTCATCACCATTAATCATCTCAATATGTGGTGTGAAATTAGTACGTTCATAATACTGATACAGCCCTTGTGCTAATAAACAACAAACTTTATCTGATAATTGATCTTTATCATATTCTAATTGTGCTAACTGTAGTAACAATAAGTCACTTGTTATTTTAATTTCTTCAAATGGCTCAGTTTCAACTAAACACGTCTCTAAACTTTGCATAATTTGTCGTTTTTGTTGCTCTAAACTAATTTTATTGAAATACTGTTGATACCATTGTTCTAATTTTTCAATAAATAAACTATTTGAAATAAATACTTTTTCATTAATTAATAGATCCAGTGCTTCACTTGCAGCATCATTATTTAAATCGTGCTGAATATGTCCTACAATATCATAATGATTATTTTGTTGATAATTCAAAATATATTGTGGTAATAAAATAGATAAATTCAATTGTTTTTGCACACTTAAATATTGTAATATTAATTGATCAAGTCCCACTACTATCTCTTCTCCTCTATTTTTTCTTATTCTATCATAATTTAAAACTTAATCATAACTATTTATATTTTAGACTAACCATGTTAAAATAATATTTGATACGGTATAGCAATATAAGGAGGAATTTATGGACAATCATATTTCAGGAACGGTCACATTTTTAAAAGTGGTCGAAAATTTAGGCTCAAGTTACTTATTACATAGTGAAAATGGTGATGAAGTAACTTTAAATGCTTCAGAGATTTCACAAGACGATGATCTACAAATTGGTGAAGAATATTCTTTTTTTGTTTATCCTTCTCGTAGTGGCAAATTATTTGCGACAAGTGAAGTACCGAACATATTAGTTGATCGTTATGATTGGGCCAAAGTCATCAAAGTAGATCGTGATGGTGTTGCATTAGATATAGGTATTCCTCGAGAAGTTATTGTCCCTTGGGAAGATTTACCTAAACTTAAAGAAGTGTGGCCAGAGCAAGGTGATTATATTTTAGTTTGTTTACGAACAGATTATCACGGACAATTATTTGCACGTCTTGCCAGCGAAGGTATTGTTGATGATTTATATGCTAAAGCTGATGAATCAATGATGAATAAAACATTATCAGCAAGACCTTATCGATTATTACGTGTCGGTAGTTTCTTATTAAGTAAAGAGGGTTATAAAATCTTCGTTCACGAATCAGAACGTGAAAGCGAGCCCCGCTTAGGACAAGAAGTAGAAGTTCGTATTATTGGTGCTAAACCGACTGGGGAACTAAATGGTTCATTTTTACCCCGTGCACATGAACGTTTAGATGATGATGCAACAGTAATTTATAATTATTTAATTGCACATGAAGGTGTAATGGATTTAACAGATAAATCAGCACCTGAAGATATCAAAGAAATTTTTAATATGAGTAAAGCAAGTTTTAAACGTGCTTTAGGTCGATTAATGAAAAATAAAAAAATTCTTCAACATAATGGTCAAACAAAAATTATTAACTATTAAAAAATAAGAGGTTAGAAAAACAAACTCGTTTTTCTAACCTCTCTTTCTCTATTTATTGCGTCGATAATATAAAACAAATAAATAACTTAAACTAGTAACGATAGAAATAGATAAGCCTAAATAAAATCCTGGACTGACATAATTCATTGTAATACGATGCTGACCTTGTTCCATTTTTAATCCCATAAAACCACCATGTACAGTTAAGGCATTTACAGGTTGTCCATCTACTTTAATATTCCATCCTTTATTATTAGGAATAGCTAAAAATAAAATTTGTTTTTTAGGATTAGTCACTGTAACAGCATATTTATTATCACTTAAAACTTCATTACTTGTTTCAATATGACGTTGTTGTTGAATTGCTTGATAAATCTTTTGAGATTGATTCCAAAAAACCAATGCATTATTGTCTTTATTATTGACATCAAAACTATATTGACCTTTATTTACTTTAATGCGTAACACACTTCCTTTATGATAAGGAATAGCAAATGTTCTCCCCTCTCTTGAAAATGAAGTGACTTCTTGTTGATTATATTCAATATTATCAATTGTATAAGTTACGCCTTCAGTATTAGCTACATACATTTCACCATCATTCGTAAATGGTGCCAATTTAAAAATCATATCATGATCAATATTAACACGTTGATTAAGTTGATCATAATGTACTTTTTTACCTTGTTGAATAATAGATTGACTATAAGCAATAATTTCTTGTGTTAATGGTGCTTGATAGCTAGCGTAATTAAAATGTTTTATTTGTTGATATGTTAAGACAAGTGCTTGATTTAAAATATTATCTCGTACAATAGCAGGTGTTTTTAGCAATTGTTCTGATGTTATAGCATATGGAAATTGTTGCACATAACCTAACTGATATTGATCATTATAAATATGTAAATTTTTTGTTGATTGCGTTAAAGTAAATCCAACAGGAATATAATTAATATCCAATTGATTTGTAACCATACCACTTATATTTAATAACATATTATTATGTTGATTCCAACGAAATGCACGCGTCCATGATGTATATGGCGCTTGTTCAAGTTGTTCTGACCAATTATAAAAATCATTTGTTTGGCTATTATATAATGAATGATACAATCTTGGTTGATTAATGTTAAAAGCTAAACCTAAATTATAAAAAAGTGCGGTATCATCTGCAATTGCAGTATCTAAATAAATTCTTTGTTGATCAGTGATTAAATTATTTTGTTTTAATTCATTCACTTGTTTTTGAATCATTTTTACCCCTTGTAATCTTGGCCAGTCCTCTACATTAGTAAATTGACCTGAAGAAGATTGTGTAATAAACAAAATAAAATTAAAGATACTTTGAAACATTACAACTAATATAATTAATCGCATTTTAACTTTTATCACTGCATTACAACTTAAAATGTAAAAGGCAGTAATTCCAATAATAGCTGTAGGAATAACATTGGCATAAATGAAAATTTGTTTTGATTCTGCTGATTGATATAAATCGACTTCTTGATAATACTGTAAAAATACAATTGTAAAAACAATAAACAATACAAAACTATATTTAAAATATTTAACCTCTAGTAATTCAATATGTTCAATACTGTAAGCTAACACGATAGCTATAAATAATACGATAATATAACTCCAACGAAATGTAACATTACCAAAACCACTGACAGCACTGTTTAATACTGGTACACAGTAAATAACTAATAATAGACCAGCAAACATACTCATCAATGTTAAATAACGTTTACTCAATAATTTAAACAATTGTGGTAATAAAAAGATCAGTAAAATACTCGAATACAAACTCAATGATTGCCATTTATTAGATAATTCATAAAACCATTCTTGTGCTTCAATAGCTGATGGTGGATATAATAAACTGACAAAAGCTTGCCATAATAACATAAGTACTTTATTAATTGTTGTTAATTCCCAAGCTTCTTTAAATTGCCCTACACGTGGATTAGTTAACAATTGATATACGGTCGGTAAAAAACTGACCATTGCTATCAATAAGCCGACTAAATAACACCCAATATACTTACTATAAAATCTAAAGAATTTCTTACTATTGAAAGGTTTAATCATTAAATATCTAAAAGCAATATAGATACTTATAAAAATAGATAAACTAAATGAAAAATATAAATTGATTGCTAATAAAATAGCAATAACTATAGGTAAATAGCGCCATTTATTTTCTTTAATTGCTTTATCAATCATTAAAATTAATAAAGGAACAAAGCAAAAATAATCATTGAAATGATTATACCAATAATTCATAATAGCAGGTCCACTAGCTACATAAGCTAAAGTTCCAACCATTAATGCTGCTAAACGTTGCACACCCATATAAGTTAATAAACGTAACATAAAATAAGCCATAACGATATATTTAGCAATATTAGCAATTAACATCGCATGTATAATCATTTCTTTAGGAAACAATACAATAAACCAAGCAAACGGACTAAATAAATAGTAGAATGTATTTGCACCATAGAAATTATTACCTAATAAACTATTCCATGTCCAGAATACAAAATGACCTGAGTGCAATTTTTCCCATGCATCTCGGTAAAACACCATTTGTTGTTGATACATATCACTATAAGTAATTAATGTAAAATGATTGCTAACTATCCAATAACTATGTCCTAAAAGAATAACAATTGATATTAATATCAATGCCTGTTTAGAGGATGAGTATGATTTAAACTTAGACATAATAATCTCTCTTTTCTATATATTATTGATATATTATAGCATGATTTCAATATAATACCTATCATCTTACCATTAAAATTCTGTTCTGTATCTTTATTTATTTTCTTTAATAATTCCTGTTTGATATGCCTTTAATAAATGAATTAACGCAGCTGCTTGTTGCTGCAACTCATCCCCAATATCTGTATCTTTAATACGTTTTCTCACTAAAGTTTTATCTACTAATCGACGTGTAGAAACAATATCTTGTTCATTTAAAATAGCCGCTTCTTTTGTAGTAAAAGGTTGATGTGAAATTAATTGTATGCCGAAAGAATTATAAATTAAAGTATAACCTGCTAGACCAGTCGTTGATTGATAAGCTTTAGAAAAGCCTCCATCTATCACAATTAATTTATTATTTGCTTTAATGGGTGTTTCACCTTTTTTCTCTTTAACAGGTGTATGACCATTAATAATATGACTTTCTTCATCATGTAAACCAAATTCATTTAAAATTTTTATACACAATGCTTCTGTATCTCTCAAATAGTAGTATTTATTTTTCTTTTCAATATGTGTCGTTTTATCTTGAATAAAATAACGTTCAAATGTTGTCATCTCTTTTTTTCCAAATAAGGGTGAGGCTTTCCCTGTCCATAAATACCAAGCTAAATCTTTAAATACTGGCTCATGATTTTCTCGATTATAGTAAGCTTGTCGAATAATTTTATCAAATTCATCAAATAACGCTCTACCTGCATAATGTTGCCCACCTATTTCAAAAGACATAAAACTGCCATCTTCGTTTAACGGCACACAGCCATGATACAATAAATTATTATTGTAAACTGTGTACATACTACCTTTAGCTATTAAAAATGAAATATGTCTACTTAATTTATCACTATTCATAAACGATAAAGTTAAACGTTCAATAACATTTTGCTCTGCTTGATTTAATACATACGGTTGTTTAGGATCAATTGTCGGAAAATGATGATCTAGTAAAGGATGCGTCATATTATTTAATTCGATTGTGCCTTTTTGATAATCAATTTTATCTAACAACCTTCTATTCATCATTTGAAAGCTAGGTTGTCTCATAATGGCTTGACCTTCTAATTTAAATTGAATTATTGCAATTGCTTTATGCATTCTCGCAATTTGTTTGATTTCATCCTTTGAATATTGTTCTGACATAGTTAATTTAGGTAAAAATTGTTGGCACTCATCCTCTTTATAATATTGCTCCGCTAAAGCTAACAATGGGCGAATAGAAATACCATAATGATTCTCTACTATATCTAAATTATCATATCTTGCACAAATTCTTAAAACATTGGCAACACATAATTCTGAACCACTTGCTGCACCTATCCATAATATATCATGATTACCCCACTGAATATCTACTGAATGATGTTGCATTAATTCTTCCATAATTTTGTCTGGATAAGGTCCACGGTCATAAATATCTCCTACAATATGTAAATGATTAACTACCAGTCGTTGAATTAATTGACATAAAGCAATGATAAAACTACGTGTACGTCCTAAATTAATCACATTAACTAAAATATTATCATAGTACTCTGTTTTCTCATCAGTTTCTTGCCATTTATATAACAATTCTTCGATAATATACGCAAAATCTTTAGGTAATGCTTTTCTAACTTTAGAACGTGTATATTTACGTGCAACAAATGCTGTTAATTCAATTAATCGCAATAAAGTTATTCTTTGCCATTCTATCAACTCGTTTTTATCACTTATTTCCAATTTAATTTGATTATATTTTTCATGTGGATAATAAACTAATGTAGAGAAACTATTAATTTCTTTAGTAGATAGTCTATCTTTAAATATTTCTTTTATTTTTTCTTTAATAACACCTGAACCATTTTTTATAACATGTTGAAAAGCTTCATATTCACCATGAATATCACTTAAAAAATGTTCTGTTGGTTTAGGTAAAGATAAAATGGCCTGTAAATTAATAATTTCTTGTGCAGTTGCTTCTATAGTTGGATACTTTTTAGCAAGTAATGATAAATATTGTTGATTATAATCCATAAAAATTCCTCCTCTAATAATTTGCAAGCGTTTTCTTATGAGTATATATTATCACAGATAATAGATGAAATAAATAAAAATAAGCTCATGATTATATTTATCATGAACTTATTTCTTATTATTGTTTATTATTTAAATATTGTTGAATTTTATCAGAAAAGGCATAACCACCTACTAATAATACAAGTAATACTGACCAGAAAATTGAATTCCATGCAAATGAATGTGGGAAATCATGTGGTAAAATATGTACTGCTTCGTGTGCTAATGTAATAACAACTAATTTAACACCTACCCAAGCAACAATTAAAAATGCTGATAATTCTAAACCAGGTTTATCTGCTAATAATTTAATGAACGCATTAGCTGCATAACGCATTAAAACAATACCCATAATACCACCAATGAACATTACTGCAAATTGTCCACCATTAATACCACCTACAGAAAAATCACCTACTTTAGGTAAAGTCACTGCAATTGCAACAGCAGCCAGCATTGAATCAATAGCAAAGGCTAAATCTGCTATATTAACCTTAATAACAGTAACCCAAAAACTATCTCCTGATTGTTTGCCATCTTCTTCATCATGACCAACTTTCAAAAATTTATAAGTATGTGCTAACCCAACATATAGTAAGTAAGCAGCACCTAATGCTTGAATCCACCATAATTCTACTAAAATAGTAATTAAAAATAATGCACCAAATCGTAAGATAACTGCACCTAATAACCCATAAAATAAAGCTTTTTTCTGTTCTTCTTTATTTAAATGTTTTACCATAACAGCCATAACAATAGCATTATCTGCTGATAACAAACCTTCTAAAAAAACTAATACAATTAAAATCCATCCGTATGCTAAAACTGTTGATAACATATTTTTCCTCCTTAAAAATATTACACAAATATAAAAGACCTTTGCCAATAATGGCAAAGGTCTCACTAAGCATGAATATGCTGCTATCACCGATGATATAATCATGTAATGACGACAATAGCATTATCTAAATAAATAGATAACCAGTTACTCCCCCTTGACTTGGGAATTTTATATTTAATACTTAATAAGTATAACAAGTTAATAAAACTTTGTCTATATCTTTACATTCAATGTTACAATTGATTTAATGCTGCTTTAATTACTTCTACTTTATCTGTTTGTTCCCAAGGTAATTCA
The DNA here is from genome assembly GCF_058895785.1 of Staphylococcus sp. B1(2026). Taxonomy (NCBI): domain Bacteria; kingdom Bacillati; phylum Bacillota; class Bacilli; order Caryophanales; family Staphylococcaceae; genus Staphylococcus; species Staphylococcus sp. B1(2026). The sequence continues at coordinate 36,708 of NZ_JBZXTS010000005.1, read as the reverse complement.
ACATCTGTACGTCCAAAATGACCGTATGCTGCTGTTTGTTGATAAATAGGACGACGTAAATCTAACATTTTAATAATTCCAGCTGGACGCAAATCAAAATTCTGACGTATAACTTCTATTAATTGTTTATCTGATACTTTACCAGTACCAAAAGTATCAATTAAAATGGATACAGGTTCGGATACACCTATTGCATAAGCTAATTGAATTTCAACTTTATCTGCTAAACCAGCTGCAACAATATTTTTAGCCACATAACGTGCAGCATAAGCACCTGAACGATCAACTTTTGTTGCATCTTTACCAGAAAAAGCACCACCACCATGTCTAGCATAACCACCATATGTATCCACTATAATTTTTCTACCTGTCAATCCAGCATCTCCAACAGGACCACCTATAATAAATCGTCCAGTAGGATTAATAAAATATTTTGTTTCATCATCTAATAAATTTTTAGGCACTACTTTATCAATAACTTCACGATGAATATCTTTATGCAATTGTTCTTGGCTAATATTTTCATCATGTTGTGTAGAAATAACAATAGTATCTACACGCAAAGGTTGATTATTTTCATCATATTCAATAGTTACTTGTGTTTTACCATCTGGTCTTAAGTAAGTTAATTGTTGATTTTTTCTAACTTCTGTTAAACGACGAGATAATTGATGTGCTAAAGCAATAGGTAAAGGTAAATATTCAGGTGTTTCATTACTAGCATAACCAAACATGATACCTTGGTCACCTGCACCAATAGCTTCAATTTCTTGATCTGATAATTGACCTTGTCTTGCTTCAAGAGATTGATCTACACCCATTGCAATATCTGGTGATTGTTCATCAATAGCAGTTAATACAGCAATCGAATTACCATCATAGCCTAATGCACTATGATTATAACCAATCTCATTAATTGTTTTTCTCACAATTTTTTGTAAATCTATAATCGCTGTTGTTGTAATTTCTCCAGTTAATAATGCCAAACCTGTTGTAACAGATGTTTCACAAGCCACACGTGCTTGTGGATCTTGTGCTAAAATTGCATCTAATACTGCATCTGAAATTTGATCTGCAATTTTATCTGGATGTCCTTCAGTAACTGATTCTGAAGTGAATAATTTTTTGATTGTCATAATATCCTCCTAATAACTAAAAATAAAAAAACCTCATGTAAATAAATTAATATTTATCCACATAAGGCAGTACGTACTATTATGCCTCTTATCGTTCAAAGCAAAACTTTGCTAAGGATAGCACCTTCCGTAATTTACGGGGTTGCTGGGTTTCATTGGGCCTATTCCCTCCACCAACTCTGGATAAGATTAACTTACTCTGCATATTATAAGTAACTCTTTTTCAGTTGTCAACTGATATCTTTCAATCTAAAAATTTTATTTTGTTGAATTTCTATAACGAATTGTAAAAGGCAATATCACATGATTTTCTTCATCTTGTGAAATTTTACTACCTTCTAATTTTTCTAATTTTTCTTTATCAATTAATTTAGTTAATAAACGCATTGATACTGCACCAATATCATAAATTGGTTGCGCTACTGAAGATACTTTTGGTCTTACCATATTAACTAATTTTGTATTATTAAATGAAATCACTTCAAAATTTTCTGGTACACTTCTATTATTATCTTGTACACTATGTACAAATGCTAAAGCAACTTCATCGTTTAAAACCACAGCAGCATCAACACCAGCTTTGGCTAAAGTAGGATACACTTCAATACCATCATTATAAGTATGACATGTATCATATACATATTTTTGATTAAATTTAATATTTTTATCCATTAAAGCATCTTTATAACCTGCTAAAATTTGTTGACAAACAACATTTTTATTCGAATCAATTGCTAAAGCAATTTTACGGTTACCATTATTAATTAATTTTAAAGTTGCTTCTTTAGCTGCTGCTTGATAATCAATATTCACTGAAGGTAATACTTTTTCACTATCTGAAGTGGCTGCTAATACAACCGGTATCGTACCATTAGTAAATAACTGTGTTAATTTAGGAGATAAAGCACCTCCTAAATAAACAATACCATCAACTTGTTTACTTACTAATGTTTGATAAATTTCTAATTCGTTATCACTATCTTGATCTGAATTCGTTAACATAACATTATACTTAAACATTCTAGCAATATCTTCAATACCACGTGCCAGTTCAGCATTAAAGAAATTAGAAATATCAGGTATAATCACACCTACTGTTGTTGTTTTTTTACTTGCTAAACCTCGAGCTACTGCATTAGGTGTATAGCCTAGTCTTTCAATGACGTCCATAACACGTTGACGTGTTGCTGCTTTAACATTAGGGTTATTATTTACTACACGTGATACTGTTGCCATTGACACTTTTGCTTCGCGTGCAACATCATAAATTGTAACAGTCATAATTGTTCTCCTTTACATTTTATAAATTAAAATCTCTATCATTAGTTTTATTATCAATATTTTTTCTTCTTGTAACCGTTTCATATAACATAATAACATGTTTTCATCTATTTTCACAAGTATATAGTTTTATTTTTCAAAACTATTTCCTCGAGATTATAAAATAAAATGTTTCAGAGCGTATTAACTTCTCTAAAACATTTTATTTGCAATTATTATTTTTTATAATTTTTATAAAGATAATATATAACAGCCAAAATCATTGTTAATACAAACCAAATTGCTAGCAAGATGATGATAATGACTAACCATTCCGACCAATTAGATATATTTAAAATAAATAATTTTACTTTTTGACTATCAAATATAATATTCATAACAATCTTAAATACAATAAATAACAAAACTAATTTCGAACTTTTAATAAAACATTGTAAAAAACTCATTGATTTACCTCCATAAAGAAAAAGTATGGACGATTATCGCCCATACTCACTATTTTGCGTTGTTTTCTCCCCAACAATCAATATTAGTTAAATCCGAACTAATATTTTTAATTTCAAATATTGGATTTTTTCCTGCTTTACGTTGTTTTAAATAATCAACAGTTGTTGAATAAACAACATGACTAAGGCTTAAAATTGCAATTAAATTAATTGTAGTAATCAATGCCATAAAGAAGTCACCAATATTCCACACTAAATCTAATTGTACAACTGAACCAAAATAAATAACAAGAACAGCTAAAACACGAAATGCTTGTAGAGCAATTTTACTATCTGTTAAATATTTAATGTTTGTTTCACCATAGAAATAATTACCAATGATTGTACTATAAGCTAATAAAAATACTGAAAATGTTAATAATGAACCACCTATCGTACCTAAGTGATGAATTAACGCTGTTTGTGTTAATTTAATACCTGATAATGCAGATTCACCATATTCTAAACCTGGGTATAATAAAATCATAAAGGCTGTTGCTGAACAAACAATCCAAGTATCAAAATATACACCCAAGGCTTGAATTAAACCTTGTTTTACTGGATGAGATACTGAAGCAGTTGCTGCAGCATGTGGTGCTGACCCCTCACCAGCTTCATTTGAAAATAAACCACGTTTAATACCTAAAAACATTGCAGTTGCGGCACCAATAGAACCACCTGCAAATTGTTCTATACCAAAAGCACCCTTAATGATCATCATCATCACATGTGGCACATGTGTAATATTCATGATAATAACAAGTAAAGCCATTGCTAAGTAAACAATTGCTAATAATGGCACAAACCATTCTGTGAATTTTGCAATACGGTGAACACCACCAAAAATAATTACTGCTGTTAAAATTGCTAACACAATACCAATAATATGTGTAGGCACATGATAAATCTCTAATGATTGCGCAATTGTATTTGCTTGAATAGAACTATAAGAAATAGCAAAAGTAATTGTAATTAATACTGCAAAGATAACACTTAACCATTTTTGATTTAAACCACGTTCTATATAATAAGCTGGTCCACCAATAAATGCGCCTGTTTCAGGATCACGTTTTTTATAAATTTGAGCTAATGTCGCTTCAATAAAGGCAGATGATGCACCTAAACCAGCCATTACCCACATCCAAAATACAGCACCTGGACCTCCCATAGAGATAGCAATGGCAACACCTACGATATTACCTGTTCCTACTCGAGAAGCTGCAGAAATTGTAAATGCTTGGAATGATGATACACCTTCACGATCTGGTGATTCAGTTAACACTTTAAACATCTCTTTAATGCCTTTAAACTGAATAAATTTAAAACTAATCGTAAAATAAATACCTAATACTACTAATAAACCAATAGCAAAATAACTCCAAATAAATGCTTGGCCTGTAGAAAAGAAATCATTTATTGTATTTAAATATTTTTCAAACATATGTCCTCCTAATAAACTTTATTATTTATAAACATAGTAAAAGCTACTTAATATTAAGTAACTTTTACTATTGCTTTATTAATTACATATTAAATATACCAATAACTCCTATTTTTGTCCATAGTTCTATGAACACTCATCATACGATATATCTTAAAGTTAATTTATAATTTTATCTACTCACTAACTTTTTCATGTACTAAGGTGATTTCTCCAAAGTCAGTTGTATCAACGATTATACTACCATTAGTATAACGTTCTGATAGTCTTATATGTTTCACTTCTATATGTTTAATCATCTGTTTTTCAGATACTAATTCTAATGTTACATTATCTGACATAACTTTAGCGAAAACTAATCTATGAGGTTGAGATTTAAGTTCTTTTAAGATAACTAATCCTCTCTGTGCTCTTTTTGCTGTATCAAAATCAGTTAATTTCATACGTTTAGCTGCGCCTCTTTGAGATAAAGTCACTAAATAATGATTATCTATTAAAATTGGCGAAGCACCTACAACATACTCATTATCTTTTAATGTGATTGATTTAACACCTGCTGTTCGTAATCCTGATACTGGAATATCTTGATGATTATATCTTAAAACATAACCAACATTAGTTGTCACAATAACATCAGTCAATAATTGACTACTTGTTAAATGATAAACAGAAATCAACTCATCATCTTCTTTTAAATTAATAGCCATTGAAGCTTTATTATGACGCGTTAACTTAAATTTATTTGTTAATGTTTGTTTAATCATACCATTTTTAGTCGACATAACAATTGTATCATTATCAACAAATTGTTTTTCTAGCATTAAGCTCAACACTTCGTCATCATCATTTAATGTGCAAATACTAGATAAATGTTGTCCTAAATCTTTCCATTTAATATCAGGTAATAAATGCACTGGTACATAACAGAAATAACCTTTTTTAGTGAAAATAACAACTACATCTTGTGTATTACAATCCACTTTAGTTAATAAAATATCCGTATCTTTCATTGCTAAATCTTCAATACCTTTAGATGCTATATAACTTCTTGTTGAAGTACGTTTAATATAACCATCTTTTGTCAAGGTAACAATCACATCTTCACTAGCAATTAATACTTCTTTTTCTATTTTTAATTCTTCTATTTTAGCTTCTATGACTGAACGTCTTGGTGCATCAAACACTTTTTTTACTTCTAATAGTTCTTTTTTCAACACTTTTACTAAAGTAGAGCTATTATTAATAATTTTTTCAAGTTGATGAATCATTGTTTTCAAGTTATCAAATTCTTTTTGTAGTGCTAAAATGTCCATATTTGTTAATCGATATAATTGTAACATAACGATAGCTTCTGCTTGTTGTTCTGTAAAATCAAACTCATCTTGTAAATTGATTTTAGCGTCTGATTTATTTTCAGAATTACGAATAAGTCGAATGACTTTATCTAATATCGAAAAAGCTTTAATTAAACCTTCTACAATATGCATACGTTGTTTCGCACGATTTAATTCATAAACTGAACGTTGGTAGATTACTTGCTTTTGATGTTCAATATAAGCAAGTAATAGTTGACGTAATGACATTAATTTAGGACGGCGTTCGTCAATAGCTACCATATTAAAATTATAAGCAACTTGCAAATCCGTATGTTTAAATAAATAATTTAAAATACCTTGTGCATTCACTTCTTTTTTTAGTTCAATCACAATTTGCTGACCTTCTCTGTCAGTTTCATCGCGAATTTCACTAATACCTTCTATTTTTTTATCTATACGCAATTCATCTATTTTCTTGACTAAATTAGCTTTATTAACTTCATAAGGTAAATCTGTAATAATAATTCTCTCACGTCCACTACGCATCATATCAATTTCTGTTTTAGAGCGAACGACAATACGACCTCTTCCTGTTTCATAAGCTTGCTTAATGCCTGAAAGTCCTTGAATGATACCACCAGTTGGAAAATCTGGCCCTTTAATAAATTGCATTAATTCATCGACATTGGCTTGGTGATGATCTAATAAATATAATGTCGCATCAATCACTTCACCTAAATTATGTGGTGGAATATCTGTTGCATAACCAGCTGAAATACCAACAGAACCATTAACTAATAAATTAGGATAACGTGCTGGTAATACGGTTGGCTCTTCATCAGTATCGTCAAAATTCATCACAAATTCTACTGTGTTTTTTTCAATATCTTGTAATAATAAATGAGCGATTTTTGATAAACGTGCTTCCGTATAACGCATAGCTGCGGCTGGATCACCATCAACCGATCCATTATTACCTTGCATATCTATTAATATATGTCTCATTTTCCAATCTTGCGACATTCGCACCATCGCATCATAAACAGAGGAATCACCATGTGGATGAAAATTACCTATTACTGTCCCTACTGTTTTAGCTGATTTACGATAATTACGATCAGCAAAATTACCTTCTGTATACATTGCATATAAAATACGTCTTTGTACAGGTTTCAAACCATCTCTTGCATCAGGTAATGCACGATCTTGGATAACATATTTTGAATAACGTCCGAATCGATCACCCATTACATCTTCAAGTGACATCAATTGAATTGTATCTTTCATGATTTCCCCCTATTTTTCTAAAATCGATTGCTCTTCTTGTAAACCAAATTCAACATGACGTTCAATCCACTCACGACGTGGTTCTACTTTATCACCCATTAAAGTGACAACACGACGTTCAGATTGAGATTCATCTTCAATCACTACACGTATCAATGTTCGTGTATCGGGATTCATCGTTGTTTCCCATAATTGATCAGCATTCATCTCACCTAAACCTTTATAACGTTGTAATTCAGCACCTTTTCCTACTTTTTTCATTGCTTGAGCTAAATCGGCTTCTGTCCATGCATATGCTAATTTTTTAGATTTACCTTTACCTTTTTCTACTTTATATAAAGGGGGTAATGCAATATAAATTTTACCTGCATCAATTAAAGGACGCATATAACGATAGAAAAATGTTAATAATAAAACTTGAATATGTGCGCCATCTGTATCAGCATCTGTCATAATAATTATTTTATCATAATTACAATCTTCTAATTTAAAATCAACTGCTACACCTGCACCAATAGTATGAATAATCGTATTAATTTCTTCATTTTTAAAAATATCATCAAATTTTGCCTTCTCAGTATTTAATACTTTACCTCTTAAAGGTAAAATAGCTTGAAATTTACGATCTCTTCCTTGCTTAGCTGAACCACCTGCCGAATCACCTTCGACTAAATACAGTTCATTTTTAGATGCATTTTTACTTTGTGCAGGTGTTAATTTACCTGATAATAAATTCTCTTTTTTACCTCTTTTTTTGCCTGAACGTGCTTCTTCACGTGCTTTACGCGCAGCTTCACGTACTTGTTGTGCTTTAATAGCTTTCTTTACTAATAATGTTGAAGTTTGTACATTTTCTTCTAGCCAATATATCATATTTTCTGCAATAACATTATCTACTGCACTTCGAGCTTCTGATGTTCCTAATTTACTCTTCGTTTGCCCTTCAAATTGCAATAAATTTTCAGGCACACGCACAGAAATAATAGCAGTTAAACCTTCTCGAATATCTGCACCATCTAAATTTTTATCTTTTTCTTTTAACAAATTAACTTTTCGTGCATATTCATTCACGGCACGTGTAAGTGCACTTTTAGTCGCTGTTTCATGCGTACCACCATCTCTTGTTCTTACATTATTAACAAAAGATAAAATATTTTCAGAGTAGCCATCATTAAATTGAAAAGCAAATTCAACCTCTATGTCATTTGATTTACCTTCAAAATAAGCAACTTTATTTAATGTTTCTTTTTCTTCATTTAAAAATTCAACAAATTGTTCAATACCACGTTCAAATTTAAACACTTCATTTTGAACAGGTACTGTACGTTCGTCTGTTAATTTTATCTCAACATTCTTTAATAAAAATGCCGATTCTCTTAAACGTTCTGATAAAATATCATATTTATAAACCGTTTTAGAAAAAATAGTTGCATCTGGTTTAAAATGAATTACAGTTCCAGTTCGTTTAGTTTTACCAATAACTTCTAATGTAGTTACTGGATGCCCACCTTGTTCAAAACGTTGTCTATAAATTTTACCGTTTCTATAAATTGTAACAACTAACCATTCTGACAACGCATTAACTACTGAGGAACCTACACCATGTAAACCACCTGATGATTTATAACCACCTTGTCCAAATTTACCACCTGCATGTAATACCGTTAAAATAACTTCAGGTGTTGGTTTACCCGAAGCATGTTGTTCTGTTGGCATACCTCTACCAAAATCTTCAACTTCAATAGAATTATCTTTATGTATAACGACATTAATTGTTTCACCGTAACCAGCTAAAATTTCATCTACTGAATTATCAACAATTTCATAGACAAGATGATGCAAACCACGAGAATCTGTTGAACCTATATACATACCAGGACGTTTTCTTACTGCTTCTAAACCTTCTAAAATTTGAATAGAATCAGCATTATAATTCGTCGTTACTTTTTTTGTCATTGTTTCACCTCTTATTTCTTTTAAACACTTGTTATTATAAACTTAATTCAATATTTTGTCAGTAATTTCAAATGAATACTATTAATAACCGATTAGACAGCGTTTTGTTGTGTATTCTTATATACTATGTTAAAATTTTGATAAGGTTAGTCATTTTCATACTTAATCATTTCAAATGAACAGCTGACTCATTATTTAAGGAGTATAATTATGAATTATATATTTATTCTTATTGCCTATTTATTAGGATCAATACCTACTGCATTATGGATTGGTCAAATCTTTTTTCACAAAGATATACGTACAATGGGCAGTGGTAATTTAGGTGCAACAAATACTTTCAGATGTTTAGGCATACCGGCAGGAAGCATTGTCATGTTAATAGATATTTTAAAAGGATATCTTGCTGTCATATTACCTATGACTTTTATTCATGTTAATGCCTGGCATCCTCTAGTTTTTGGTGTTGTTGTTATTCTAGGGCATGTTTATCCAATATTTGCTAAATTCAAAGGCGGCAAAGCTGTAGCAGCATCAGCAGGAATGTTACTTGCATTTCAACCTGTCATTTTTTTAATTGCTTTTATTACTTTTGTCACTACTTTACTTTTAATTGGTTACGTATCTTTATCAAGTATTTTATCAGCAATTGCAGTAATAATAAGCACCTTTATTTTTAGTGACAATATCACTAAACTATTTTTAATTCTTGCCGCACTATTTGTTATTTGGAAACATAAAGCTAACATCATTCGTATTTTAAATCATCAAGAACCACATGTTCCGTTTTGGTTATTTAAAAATACATTTGATAAAAATAAGAGTAATGATAATTAATCATTACTCTTATTTTTCTTATTATCGACGTAAACCTAATGTTTTAATTAATTCACGGTAACGTTGAATATCGTTATCACGTAAGTAATCTAATAAATGACGACGACGGAAAACTTTTTTAAGTAAACCACGACGACCAGCATGATCTTTTTTATGAGTGTTTAAGTGTTCAGTTAATGCATTAATTTCTGCAGTTAAAACTGCTACTTGTACTTCTGGAGAACCAGTATCTGATTCATGCGTACGGAATTTAGCGATAATTTCTTGTTTATGTTGTTGTGTAATTGCTGCCATGTGAGGCACCTCCAAAATATATTATAGTCGCCCTTAACTGAGTTATAAGAGTTGGAGTGCTCCATATAACCAAGGTAAAGGTCTTACTTTTTAATAATATAGAACTTTCATAATAAAATCAAGAGAAATATTTTAATGATATCAAATTGTAATAGAAATAAACTCATATTTTAGAAACAAAAAAATTATTGAGATAGCTTATTTAACTATCTCAATAATTATGATTTTATTTAGCTTTACGACGTAATCCGAAACTTAATGTTGCCAATAATAAACCTAACAATCCTAATTGTGCATAAGAAGTTTCTCCTGTAACACCTGTTTTAGGTAATGACATTTTTTTATTTGGATTTTTAGCTACTTTGTTAACAGTTTTTTCAATACTTGCTTTTGTTGTATTGTGTTTGACTGCATCCGTTGTTACTTGTGCTTTTTCACTCTTAACTTCTGTTGTTGTGACTGTTGATGTTGTTGATACTGCTTCTGAAGTTTCTTCTTCATTAGCTAATTTTTCAAATGCAAGAATAATATTTTCTAAACCTTCTAATACTTTAGTATCATCTTTCATATTTAAAGCATCATTTTTAGCTTTTTCAATTTGATCAACTAATTCTGTTAATTCTTTTGATTGTGCTGAAGTTTTTAAAACATTAATTACTTCATTAATATATGCCACATTATTAGCAATTTTTTGTTTTGTTAAGTCATTCACTAATTGTGCTGTGTCATTTTGTTGACTTGTTGTTGCTTTAGTTGATGTTGTTTCTTCCATACTTACTTGTGGTTTCTCAACTGTTGTTGCTACTTCTTGACTTACTGGTGCTGGTTTTGCTACTGATGTTACTTCTTCCACACTTACTTGTGGTTTCTCAACTGTTGTTGCTACTTCTTGACTTACTGGTGCTGGTTTTGCTATTGATGTTACTTCTTCCACACTTACTTGTGGTTTTTCAATTGTTGTTGCTACTTCTTTACTTTCTGGTGCTGGTTTTGCTACTGATGTTACTTCTTCCACACTTACTTGTGGTTTTTCAATTGTTGTTGCTACTTCTTTACTTTCTGGTGCTGGTTTTGCTACTGATGTTACTTCTTCCACACTTACTTGTGGTTTTTCAATTGTTGTTGCTACTTCTTTACTTTCTGGTGCTGGTTTTGCTACTGATGTTACTTCTTCCACACTTACTNTGGTTTTGCTATTGATGTTACTTCTTCCACACTTACTTGTGGTTTTTCAATTGTTGTTGCTACTTCTTTACTTTCTGGTGCTGGTTTTGCTACTGATGTTACTTCTTCCACACTTACTTGTGGTTGTTGTGTTGTTGCTTCAACATTCATTGAAGGTTGCTCGGTTACAGTTTCTGCTGGTGTAGAAACTGGTTGAGTCGTTTCAACTTCTGGTTTAACTGATTTACCTGAATTTAATACATCAGTATAAGCATTCGCTAAATTACCACCATATGGTGCATGTACAAGTGGACTATTACATATTGCACGTGCTGTTTTATCAATTTCAGCATTACCACCTGGTGTATATGTACTTACATACAATGTTTGACCATTTTCCGTTGCTAACGCACCACCAATTTCACTTGCTGTTAATAAAGTCATACAGTGCATTGCACCTGCTGTTACACTATTTGCTTCAGTAATCCATTGATCTAATGCAAAACCTGATGACATACCAATTGAAGACCACACTTCATTTGTATTGTAATTATATTGTCCATAATAATTATGCGCACTACCTGCACCATTCGTAAAACGACTATTAACTGACTCAGCACCCGCTAATAAATGTTTACTTTGTTCTGATAAAGCTGGTGAGTAAGTTGCTAATGGTAAATGATTAGCTTCTCGAATAGCATTAATTTTAGCTAAAATTGTATTTTCCATCCCTGAATCGACAGTAATATTTGAAGCATCTATCGCTGCTTGAGCTGTTGTTGGAAATAATAATGATGTTGCCATAACGGACGCGCCTAAAACTTTAGTTAATTTATTCTTTTTCTTCATGTCATTTTCTCCTATGTTATATCGTATTATTAGATTACCCTATTATTTTAGGAGATTCAATTCTATTTCATTAAAAACTTAACTTGTTATATCTCTGTAATCAACGTAATATTTATGTAATATATCAGTTCATCTTTTTATCTTGTACTAGAATAAATAAAGGTGTTATCTTATTCTCTTCATAATTAAATGTCATAGAGGTAATGGGAACTAATCCTTCCGTAAAATAATGAATGGCCATTTTTGACATAATATCATAACCCGCTTCATTAACAATATCACCAATAATCAAGGTATCTTGATGTGGAATAGCCATGATTGCTTCACCTGTAAATGTAGCTACTAATTGATTTAACCACTCGTCATTTAATACTCTTGCTGCATCATAACCATCTTTATTATTTACAAAATAAAAATGATTACTTACTACTTCATCTTTAGCTAAAGATACTGGTAATTGTTTCAAATTTGTGATTGCTGCTTCATGCAATTGTTCTTTAGTAATATTTGATTGTTGTAATAATTTTTCATCTATTAAACGATAGGTATTACCTAAATCTAATGCATAATAAATCATTGTTTCAGCTGTATGCGCTGTTACAACAAAAGCAACATCTTGTTTAGTCATTTTTGGAAAACTCGTTGCACGAATAACAGGATAAATTTGTGATAAATTAATCGTTACCGTTTCATCTTTAGCTCTGGCTGTTAAACTCGTAGTAATGTAATAGACTGCCTCATCTATATTATTTAAATTCTCTTGTTCATTTGCTTTTGCTAATAATGTTCTTAGTGCTACTACTACACTTCCACCATGAATATGCTTTACTGTCATCTTTTCTTCTTTTCTATCTACAGTTATATCATAATCTTTTAATTTGTCTTTCATTATTTTTTCTATATCATTCAATTGATAACGCATTAATCTTCTCCTTATTGTTGAAATATTTGTCGTGTAAGTTTCATGGATACTTTTTTAAACCAATTCATTTTATCTAATATATATGCCAATAACCATGTTAATAGCATAGGCAAAATAACATAGATAGTCAATACATTGGTCCAGCCCCATATACCACCACCATTAAGTTGGGCACCATCAATAAATGCTATAAAAAAACTACTGCCATAAAAAACCGATTTAATCGAATTATTTAAAGGCATCACATAATAACTCATTAATGTTAATACTAAAGTCACGATTAAAGGGATTAATAGCACAATAGGATATTTTAAAACATTAATCAATTGAATGGCTGGCACTAATAAACTTTGTACTAGACTTTCTTTAATGGCCCCCATATATAAACATAGCGTTGATAAAGAAATAATAAATATTGTACTTGATGCACTTGCTAAAATAAGCATATCTGACGGTATCATTAATTGCGATATTAGTTGATTAGCATCATTAGGAAGTAATGTATTTAAACTAAAAACTAAACTCACGATAATTACTTTAAAAGTTGACTCAGGTAAATCTATTATACTTTGATAAACATAGACTAGTATCGATTGTTGCCAATCAAACCAAGGTAAAATTACAATTGATAAAATAACAATAAATGTTGATGAAAGAAACAAACCTATTAATTCATGTGACTGAAGCGTTAATTGACGACAAAAATAAATTAAAATAAGACTCAGGGCAATTAACCATAATGACATAGGCGTTGGCTGAATAATAACAATTAACATTGACACAATAATATAAAGTGCATCATCAAATAAAAAATAAGCAAAAATAATCGTGAAAATCAACGTATAATACTGCATTAATTGCTGTGCACTTTGTTGTAACGGTAGCCAATTGGTAAAATTAAATAGAGCAAGCAATAACTGTTGACCAATCACAGCAATGATATAAGCAAATAACCAACTTTTTAATAATTTATTTATTATTAGCATATTAATCTTCCTCCAACAATTTACTCACGATGCTTTGTATATCATCATAATCAAATCCTTTTCGCTGCAATGCTTGATATAATTTTGTACGCAGTTGATAACCTTGATGTTTTTTCTGATACTTATGATAAAAATCTTGTGCAACTTTATCAATTAATCTTTGTGTCGTTTCATCATTAATAACTTGTTGCCAATTAACTGTTGATAACACTTCTTGAATTGATGACATCATATAACCTTTACGTTGATAAGTTTGTAAAATTTTTTGTATTAAGGCACGCTTAGGAAGTTGTTGTTTAACGATGAATTTATGAATTAACATTTCTAAACGTTCTTGCCATTGTTGTGGTGAATACATATCAATAGCTTGATTAATCTTCATCTTATCAATTTGATGTTGTGCTAATTTTTGTTGAATAATTATTGGTCCTTTATCAGTTGTATTGATAATTGTACTGACATAACATTGCGCATAATATTCATCATTTAAATAGCCTTCTAATAATAATTTCTCAATGACTTGATCAATATATTGCTCAGATGCTTCTAATTGATGTAAATACTGCCTCATCTCACTAATTGTTCTGAGTTTATAAGAAATAAATTGAATTGCTTTGTCGTAAACTCTTTGATAATTTTCATATGTTTTAATTTGTTCTAATTCATGAGTAGAAATTTCTTTATCTTTCAATAAGACAAATTTAATTAAAGTATGTTCTGAAACTGATAGTACAAATTGTTGATCACAGTAAATATTATATCTCATGTGATTTTTTTGACTTTGTTCTACTTTTGTTATTTTCATAAAATTTCCCCCTATATTGCCAAATCTCATAACTGATTACAATAGCTGAAATGATGATAATAAAAATTATAAAATATATTATCAATTTAATATTAAATAAAAAAGCAAACCATAATCCCCATAATAGTAGCGCAACAGTTAATTTACCATAAAAACCTAAATAACGTTTTAACCACCACGTTATAAAATCTTCATTCAATGATCTACTTTGGTAATACAATTTAATAATTTTAATAAGATCGCCTCCTATTTTGATGTCATCAATTACTATATTTTTACAATACAATAAAAAGAATGTGAATAGCAACTATTCACATTCTTTTTTATTTAAGTACAAAATGTCCTGGTGAGACTTCTACTAATTGTTGATTAACAAAATCTTCATGACCTTCTTCATAACTATATCGAACACGTTGACGTTCATAATCAGGGTCTGGTAAAGGAATAGCTGATAATAAAGATTTTGTATAACTATGTTGTGGATTGTTATAAATATCGTCTGCTGGCCCTATTTCTACAATGTGACCACGATGCATAATTGCAATACGATCTGAAATATATTTAACCATTGATAAATCATGTGCAATGAATAAATAAGTTAAATTACGTTCCATTTGCAATTCTTTTAACAAATTAACCACTTGTGCTTGAATCGAAACATCTAATGCTGAGATAGGTTCATCTGCAATAATAAATTTTGGGTCTAATGCTAATGCACGTGCGATACCGATACGTTGACGTTGCCCACCAGAAAATTCATGTGGATAACGATTAATATGTTCTCTATTTAACCCAACTGATTCTAATAATTCATAAAGTTTTACTTCACGTTCTGCTTTATTTAAATACATATGATGAATATCAAATGGTTCAGATAAAATTTCTTTTACTGTCATTCTTGGATTTAATGAAGCATAAGGGTCTTGGAATATCATTTGCATTTCTTTATTAAAATTCAATACTTCTTTACGAGACATTGCTGCTTGAACGTCCTTACCTTCAAATAACACTTGTCCATCAGTAATATCATATAATCGAATAATACTTCGACCTGTTGTAGATTTACCTGAACCTGATTCACCTACTAAACCTAAAGTTTCACCTTCATAAATATCAAAAGAAATACCGTCTACTGCTTTAATTGGATTTTGTGGCGAACCAAAATACTGTTTTAAATTTTTTATTTCTAATAATTTTTTAGCCATTTATTTCGCCTCCTCTTGTTTTTGTAAACCACGTTTATTAATACGTGCTTGCACTTCTTTTGGACGTTCTACTTTTGGCGCATCTTTATGTAATAACCAAGTTTTAGCACGATGCGTTTCACTTACCGAAAACATTGGTGGCTCTTGTTCATAATCAATTGCCATAGCATAAGGATTTCGTGGTGCAAATGCATCACCTTTAGGTGGATCAATTAAGTTTGGTGGCGTTCCAATAATAGCACGCAATGGCTCTCGTTTTTGATTATCTAAATCAGGCATTGAAGATAGTAATCCCCATGTATATGGATGACGTGGGTCATAAAAAATATCATCAACTGTACCTTCTTCGACAATTTGACCCGCATACATTACGGCTACTCTATCTGCAACATTTGCAACAACACCTAAGTCATGTGTAATAAAAATAATAGCTGTATCAAATTCTTTTTGAATTTTTTTCATTAGTTCTAAAATTTGCGCTTGAATTGTAACGTCCAAAGCTGTTGTTGGTTCGTCAGCAATTAATAATTTAGGATTAGTTGCTAGCGCAATCGCAATAACAGCACGTTGACGCATACCTCCAGAAAATTCATGCGGATATTGATGATATCTTTTCTCTGGATAAGGAATACCTACTAAATCTAATAACTCTATTGCACGTTTTTGTGCAGCTTCTTTAGACATTTGTAAATGCTTAATTAATACTTCATCGATTTGTTTACCCACTTTCATTGTTGGGTTTAACGATGTCATTGGATCTTGGAAAATCATCGCAATATCTTTTCCACGAATCGTTTGCATTTGTTGTTCTGATAATTTTAGTATATCTTGTCCTTCAAATAAAATCTCACCTTGTGCATAATCACCAGGTGGTTGAGGAATTAAACGCATAATTGCATTACTTGTCACAGATTTCCCTGAACCTGATTCACCTACAATAGCTAGTGTCTCACCTTTTTTCAATGAAAAACTAACACCTCTTACAGCATGTACAATCCCAGCATAAGTATGAAAATTGATATGTAAATTATTAACTTCTAAAATTTTCGTCATTTTTTCACCTTCCTATTTACGTAATTTCGGATCCAATGCATCACGCAAACCATCACCGACTGCATTAAAACCAAATATTGTTAAACAAATGAATGAAGCTGGGAAAAATAAACGCCAAGGATAATATTGATACGCAGCAACACCTTCTGAAGCCATTGTTCCCCAAGATGGGAATGGTTGCTGTATACCTAAACCTAAATAACTTAAAAATGATTCAGTAAAAATAGCACTTGGTACTGTCAATGTCATTGTTACAATAATAGCACCCATTGCATTAGGAATAATATGTTTAATTAAAATATGCCATGTATTAGCGCCTAATGTGCGTGATGCTAACACATATTCATTATTTTTAATTGTTAATACTTCACCACGTACGATACGTGCCATATTAATCCACCCAGTAATTGTTAAAGCTAGAACCATTGGTATCAACCCTTGTTTTAAAACAACTAATAGTAAAATAACGACTAATAAATAAGGTACTGCTGATAAAATATCAGCAAAACGCATCATTATATTATCTGTTTTTCCACCTCGTAAACCTGCTGTGGCACCATAAACAACACCAATTACTACATCTAAAAATGCAGCAATCAAACCAATAGCAATAGAAATTCTTGCACCGTACCAAATACGTACAAAAATATCACGACCTAAATCATCTGTACCAAACCAATGTGTCGCACTTGGTGCTTGATTATAAATACCTGTTTGTTCAGAATAAGAAAACGATACTAAATAAGGACCGAAAATGGCAAATAAAGTAATTAACATAACAATAATTGCACCTACAACGGCTAATTTATTTTGTAAAAATCGTCTAAATACTTCTGACCAAAAAGATAAAGTTTTTTTATCTAAACGTTCTGCCTGTTGCTGTTGTGTTCCAACAATTTCAAATTTTTCTAATGGAATTTGACTTTCGTTATTATATTGCATATTATTTGCCTCCTTTCAGTTTAATACGTGGATCTGCAAAACTATATAAAATATCTACAATTAAAATTGAGCATAATAAAATAATACTATAGAAAACAGTTGTACCCATAATAACAGAATAATCACGGTTCGTTATTGCTTCTACGAAATGTTTTCCTAATCCTGGAATACTAAAGATTTTCTCTACAACAAAACTACCTGTTAATACAGCTGCCGTTAAAGGACCTAAATACGTTAATACAGGCATAATCGCATTTCTTAAGGCATGTTTAAATATAATTGTTTCTTTTGACATTCCTTTTGCTCTTGCCATTTTAATATATTCTGCACCTAATTGTTCTAACATACTTGAACGTGTCAACTTAGCAATATAGGCCATTGGTGATAAAGACAAAGCAATCGCTGGTAACACTGAATAAATAAAACCATTCCAACTTGCTACTGGAAACAGATTTAACTTAACTGCAAAAACATATTGTAATAATGAAGCCATGATAAAACTTGGTACTGAAATACCTAAAACAGCAAAAATACTTAAAGCATAATCTTGCCATTTATTATGATACAATGCTGAAACTGTACCAATCATTACCCCAAAACTCACAGCTAGAAAAATAGCTTCTGCACCTAACATTGCTGACACTGGGAAACCAGAAGCAATTAATGAATTAGTTGTTACATCACGATATTTTGTTGATGTACCGAAATCAAACTGTAAAATATTAAGTAAATAATCTTTGTATTGAATATACCATGGATTATTTAAACCATATTGTCGATTTAAGTTTTCTAAAATTTCGGCCGGTAATTGTCTTTCTTGCGTAAATGGACTACCAGGCGCAATACGCATTAAGAAAAAGGTAATTGTAATAATTAAAAATAATGTAATTACAATAGAAATTAAACGTTTCCCTATATATTTACCCATTTTATTCACTCCTTTATTTTTATAAACACTATTTCACCATTTTATAATAGACTAAATTAAAAAATCAACCATTTAATTTAAGCAGTAAGATAGGATTAGAAGTTATCCTAATCCTATCTTCACTTACCTGTTATTTTATTTTTTTTCGATTTTAATATCTTTCAAGTAAACATTACCTAATGGTGTTTGTTCAAAACCTTTAACATATTCTTTCGTCATCGTTGGTGTTACATAGTAGTAAAGTGGTGCAATTGGTGCTTCATCTACGATAATTTTTTCTGCTGATTTTAACAATGCTTCACGTTTTGTAGCATCAGTTTCTTCTTTTGCTTTATTTAATAACTCAGTGTATTCATCACTATGCCATCCTGTATTGTTATCACCATTTGATACTTCAGAAAACATATTTAAGTAATTTGTTGCATCTGAGTAATCTGCTGACCAACCAGCACGCATCACTTGTAGGTCACCTTTATGTACTTGATCTAAGAATACTTTCCACTCAGCATTACTTAACTCTGCTGTTACACCTAATACTTGTTTCCATTGTTCTTGAATTGCTTGGGCAATTTTCGCATGACCTTCACTCGTATTATATGAAATTGTTAATTTAATATCACTTGCGTTAGCTAAACCTAACTCTTTCAAGCCTTCTGCTAATTCTTTTTTAGCTAATTCTACATCATGATCTTTAAATAGTTTACTATCGAATGATGGTACAAAACCAGCAGCTGGTTGTTGACCTGCTTTTGTGATGTTATCTACAATTGCTTTACGATCGATAGCATATGACAATGCACGACGGATATGTTGGTTTTTAACAAATTCTTTTTCTGCATTAAATTTGTACATGTATACAGCATCTTTTTTATTTGCTTTATATTCTGGAGATTTTTTAGCTTGCTCCATTGCATCTGTTGCAATCGTATTGTAAGGATCACCTACAACATCTAACTCCCCTGCATTATACATAGAAAATGCTGTATTTTCGTCTGTTACAATATTAATTTTAACTTCATCTAAATCTACATTTGATTTGTCATAGTAATTATCATTTTTAGCTAATGTTAATTCTTTATTTGGTGAATAACTTGTTAATTTAAATGCACCATTTGATACAAATGTTTCTGGTTTTGTATACCATTTAGCATTTGATTCTACAACTTTTTGATTAACTGGGAAAAATGAAGCATTTGTTACCACTTGATCAAAATATTGTACTGGTGAGTTTAAAGTTACTTTTAATGTTGTGTCATCTACTGCTTCAACACCTACATCTTCTACTTTACCTTTACCACCATTAAAGGCTTCAGCACCTTTAATATCATATAATTTGTAAGCTGCTTCTGATTGATTAGCTGGATTCAATACCCATTTCCAAGCAAAAACATAATCTTTTGCTGTTACAGCTTCACCATTTGACCATTTAGCATCTTTACGTAATTTGAAAATCCATACACGACCATTGTCTTGTTTTTCAATACTTTCTGCACCTGCTAAGTCAGCTTTACCATCTTTAGCTACACGCGTTAAACCTTCAAATAAATTATCTGCTAACGCTGCAGAAGTTGTATCAGTTGATAACCCTGGGTTTAATGTTGGTGGATCAGATGTAAATGATAAATTAATTGTTTTTTTATCTGCGCTAGCACCATTATTATTTGAGCCACAAGCTGTCAAAATTAATGTTGTCGTAGCTAAAGCTACACCAACTGTTTTTAATTGTTTTTTCATTTCTTTACCTCCTAATTTAACGATTGTCATATAAGACACATCAGTTTATAAAATAATTTACCATATATTTATACCTTTTGTCCATGTATTTTTGAAAATATTTTAAATTATCTGATATATTATAGTGTTAAAAAATAATAAGGGGCTAGTTTTTTCCCAGCCCCATGAATAACTTTATTTATCTAATTTAACATCTTTTAAATAGACATTACCTAACAATGTTGATTGATAATCTTTGATGTAATATTTTTTTAAAGTTGGAGTTACATAAAAATAAATAGGTGTAATTGGTGCTTCATCTATTAATATTTTTTCTGCTGATTTTAACAATTCATTACGTTTGACTTCATCACCTTCGCTCTTAGCTTTAGCAATTAAATCACTGAATTGTTGATTATGCCATCCTGTATTATTATCCCCACTTTTAACATCTTGATACATATCAATGAAATTAGCCGGATCTGAACGGTCAGCTGGCCATCCAGCACGCATAATTTGTAATTGTCCTTTACGTACTTGATCAAGATAAACTTTCCATTCAGCATTATTCAACTCAACATTAACACCCAATTCTTTTTGCCATTGTTGTTGAATATGTTGCGCAATTTTAGCATGTACTTCAATACGATTATATGAAATTGTTAATTTAATATCTTGTGGTTGACTGATACCTAATTCTTTCATTCCAATAGCTAATTCTTTTTTTGCTTGTTCGATATTATTATCTTTAAACAATTGATGATTAAATTGTGGTACAGCACTCAAAGCAACTTTTTCACCAGCTTTAGTAATATTAGTTACAATATCTTGACGATTAATTGCATAAGATAAAGCACGACGAATATGTATATTATTTACGTATTTATCATTTGTATTGAACTTATACAAATATAAACCGTAATTATCAAAATTCGTATATTCTTCTGTTGTTTTTACTTTATCAATAATTTCAGTAGACACTTTATTATAGGGACTACCTAACACATCTAATTCACCTGCTGTATACATGTTATAGGCTGTATTCTCATCCGGAATAATATTAATCATAACTTGATCTAAATCAAC
The DNA here is from genome assembly GCF_058895785.1 of Staphylococcus sp. B1(2026). Taxonomy (NCBI): domain Bacteria; kingdom Bacillati; phylum Bacillota; class Bacilli; order Caryophanales; family Staphylococcaceae; genus Staphylococcus; species Staphylococcus sp. B1(2026). The sequence continues at coordinate 15,022 of NZ_JBZXTS010000005.1, read as the reverse complement.
ATCTTTATGATCGTAATATTGTTTGTTTTTAGTTAACATTAAATGTTTATTTGTTTGATATTCTGCTAATTGAAAAGCACCATTAGAAACAAAATGATCCACTGAAGTATACCATTTTGGATATTGTTCCACTGTTTTTTGATGCAATGGGAAAAACACTGAATTAGATAACATTTGATCAAAATACTGTACTGAAGTATTTAACGTAACTTGTAATGTATAATCATCTAATGCAAGCACACCTACATCGTTAATATTTCCAGTTCCTTTATTAAATGCTTCCGCACCTTTAATATCATATAATTTATACGCAGCATTCGCAGCATTTTTAGGATCTAACACCCATTTCCATGAAAAAACATAGTCTTTAGCTGTTACTGGATCACCATTTGTCCATTTTGCATCATGACGTAATTTAAAAATCCATACACGACCATTGTCTTGTTTTTCAATACTTTCTGCACCTGCTAAATCCACTTGCCCTTTACTAGATACACGTGTTAATCCTTCAAATAAATTGTCTGCCACTGCAGATGATGTAATATCAGCAGCTAAACTAGGATTCAATGTTGGTGGATCTGAAGTAAAAGCTAAATTTAAAACTTTATGTTGTTCTTGTTGCGATACAGGCTGACATCCCATTAATGTCGTGCTAGCTGCTAGACTTAATATCAATAAATTTTTAACTTTCTTTTTCACTAATACTGCCTCCTAAGAAAAGAATGAAATAAATGTCGTAATAATTGCAACATTGAAAAAGTCAATAAATAATGCACCTATAATTGGAATAACAAAAAATGCAATTGGTGAGTGAACATACTTTTGACTAATACTTTGCATATTAGCAATACCATTAGCAGTTGAACCTAAGCCAAAACCAACATGTCCTGAAGCCATAACCGCCGCATCATAATTAGCGCCCATAATTTTAAATGTTATGTAATAAGTAAATAGATAAGCTAATACCGCTTGTGCTAGTAATAACACAATTAATGCACCTGCAACACTTGATAACTCCCAAAACTTCAATGTCATCATTGCTACACCTAAAAATAAATTCAACGATACATCTTCAATAATATGAATTTCTTCATAATGAATATCAAACAATGCTGTGCCATCAGCAATATTTCTTAATATCGCTGCAATTAACATTGGACCGATGTATGCTGGGAAACTTAAAAATTGATTTAAATATTCCGATAAGTAACTACCAATAAACATTGAAATCAAAATGATAAAAAATGCTTTAGCAAAATTTTCACCATTTAGGTCTTTTACATGCCCTTCAATCAAACCTGAAGCATCTTCTTTAGATTGCTCTGCCTCAATAACTAATTTCTTTTTTTGAATTAAACGTTGAGCTAATGGCCCCCCTAATGTTGAACCAGCTACTAAACCAAAAGTTGCCGCTGCAATAGCAACACTTTTAGCACCTTCTATACCTAAAGCTTCTATTGAAGGTGCCATCGCTGCCGCTGTACCATGACCACCTGTCATAGCTGCTGAACCTGTTAATAAACCTAATAGCGGATTAATCCCTAATAATTTAGAAATACCAACTGCTACGATATTTTGACAAATTACTAATAAGATTGCCAAAATTAAAAAGATAAATACTTTTGTCCCACCGCGTTTTAAAATTTTCCAGCTGGCATTAAAACCAATACTTGTAAAAAACATCGTCATAAAAAACTTTTGTAACGTTGCATCAAAATCAAACATTAAAATATTTGCATGATGTAAGCCAAAACTTATTGCGGCAAATAAGAAACCACCTATAACGGGAGATGGAATACAATATTTTTGAAATATCTTTACATAATGTTTTAAATATTGACCTATGATTAGTAAAACTACAGATAAACCTATCGTTTGTACCATATCTAATTTTATTTGAAACATTTAACTTACCTCCTACTTAAAATATATGTATTTCTGTTAAAATATATCATTTTTATAGTATGAGGTCAAAAATATTTGTTAATAATCATGAACATTCTACTATTTTAAACAGCAATCAATATAAATAAAATCAAGTGACCGCACTCTTTTATAAGTGCAGTCACTTGATTTAAACTTCAAATTGACTTTGATATAATTCCGCATAAAATCCATTTTTTTGAATTAAATGTTCATGATTTCCCTGTTCAATAATATCACCATCTTTTAATACTAAAATAACATCAGCATTTTTAATGGTAGACAATCGATGTGCGATAACAAAAGTCGTTCTTCCTTCCATTAGACGATTCATAGCTTCTTGAATCAAACGCTCTGTTCTTGTATCTACACTTGATGTTGCTTCATCTAAAATTAAAATTGGTTTATCAGCTAAGATAGCACGTGCAATCGTTAATAATTGTTTTTGCCCTTGAGAAATATTAGTAGCATCTTCATTTAATTCCATTTGATAACAATTCGGTAAAGTTTGAATGAAATGGTGAGCATGTGCAGCTTTTGCTGCTTCTATTACTTCTTCATCAGTGGCATTTAAACGACCATATCGAATATTTTCCATTATTGTTCCTTTAAATAACCATGTATCTTGTAATACCATAGTGAAATAATCACGTAAATAGGGGCGTGGTAATTGCGTAATAAGATGCCCATCTATCTTAATCTGACCTTGATTGACATCATAAAAACGCATTAATAATTTTACCATTGTTGTTTTACCAGCACCTGTTGGTCCGACAATAGCAATTGTTTGACCTTGTTCTACATGAATATTAAAGTCATTAATAATCATTTCATCTGGCTTGTAACCAAATTTTACATGTTCAAAATCCACAACACCTGTTTTATTCATCGGTATAATTTCATCTTTAATAGGTAATTCTTCTGTCTCATCTAAAAACTCAAATACACGTTCTGCAGCTGCTGCCATACTTTGTAACATATTCATCACTTGTGCTAATTGACCTATTGGTTGCGTGAAAAATCTAACATATTGTATAAATGCTTGAATATCACCAACACCAATTGCTTTTCTAGCTACTAAAATACTTCCTGTTACAACAATACTAATATAACTTAAATTACCTATAAAATTAATTAATGGAAACATTAATCCAGATAAAAACTGGGATTTCCAAGCTGAGGTATATAAAACATGATTCTTTTCTTTGAATGTTTTAAAATCTTGTTGTTGATGATTAAAAGCTACAATAACATTTTGACCAGCATAACTTTCTTCAACTTGACCATTAACTTCACCTAATGATTGTTGTTGTTGAACAAAGTATTTTTGACTTACTTTTGTTAAAATACTTATCAATAATCCCGATAAAGGTAATGCAACTAATGCTACACTTGCCATTATTGGATTAATAGTGAACATCATTAGTACAACACCTAAAATAGTCGTAATACTTGTAATTAATTGTGTGATACTCTGATTCAAACCTTGTCCTAAAGTATCAACATCATTAGTAATTCTAGATAATACATCACCTACTGTGCGTTGTTCAAAATATCCCATTGGTAAACGATTAATTTTTTGCGTTATTTGCTGTCTTAATTTGAACGAAAATTGTTGAGACACTGTTGTCATTAACCAACCTTGTAAAGACATAAAGATAGCCGAAATAATGTATAATCCCATAACCCATACTAAAATCGTACCTATTTTAGTAAAATTAATTGTTCCTGTACCTTTAATTTTATCAATTAAGCCATCAAATAATGTCGTTGTGGCATGCCCCATAATTTTAGGTCCAAGAATATTAAATAATGTTCCTAACAAGGCAAAAACAATAATAGCTAGCATTTGCCAACGATAAGTTTTAAAAATCAAAGATAAAATACGTAACATAGTTGCTTTAAAGTTTTTAGAACGTGGTCGGCGATGTTTTGAGTGATTAGACATGACGTTGACCTCCTTTCAATAACTCTTCTGCACTTAACTGACTTTCAGCAATTTGTTGATAAGTTTTACAATTAGCTAATAATTCTTGATGTTGTCCTTGACCCACAATTTCACCATTATTTAATACGATAATATTATCCGCATGTAAAATTGTAGAAATACGTTGTGCGACTATAATAGTTGTTGCATCTTTCATATGCTGACGTAAACTATTTCTTAATTTAACTTCAGTTTTATTATCTAGTGCTGAGAAACTATCATCAAACAATAAAATTTTAGGTCGTCTTGCAATTGCACGTGCAATGGATAGACGTTGCTTTTGTCCACCTGATACATTACTACCACCTTGTGCAATAGCTGAATTAAAGTCTTCTTCTTTACTGTTAATAAAATCTAATGCTTGTGATACTTCTGCAGCAAATAACATCTCATCTTGTGACATTTGATCATTACCAAATTTAATATTATCTGCAATAGTTCCACTAAATAAAACACCTTTTTGTGGTACTAAACCTTGAATACTTCTTAATTTTTCTAAAGATACTTGTCGAATATCTACACCATCAATTGTAATACGTCCTTCAGTTACATCAAAGAATCTTGGAATTAAATTAATTAAAGTTGATTTCCCACTCCCCGTACTTCCGATAATTGCTGTTGTTTCTCCTGGATTAGCTTGAAATGAAATGTTTTTTAATATAGGACTTTCTGCTTCTGAAAATGTAATAGATACATTGTCAAAACGGATAATGCCTTTCACATCATTTAATAAGTCATCTTGTGTTTCCATACTATCTACAATTGTTAATTCAGTATTTAATACTTCATTAACACGATTAGCTGCAACTGTCGCACGTGGTAACATTGTCGATAACATTGTTAACATTAAAAATGACATTACAATTTGCATCGTATAAGTTAAAAAAGCCATCATATCACCTACTCGAATTGTACCTTTATCAATATGATGCCCACCAATCCAAATAATTAATACACCTAAACCGTTCATAATTAACATGATCGAAGGCATTAAAAATACCATTGTACGATTCGCGAATAATTGTGTTGACATTAATGATTGACTCACTTTACTAAAGCGTTCTTCTTCATATTTTTCGCGTCCAAAGACACGAATAACAGATAAACCTGTTAAAATCTCTCGACTAACTAAATTAACATTATCAATTAATTTTTGCATCATTTTAAATTTAGGTATAGAAATAGCAACTAAACTACCTACCGTGGCTATTAAAATACTCACACCTAAAGCAATAATCCATGTCATACTCGTGTTCGTTTGTAAAACTTTATAAATTCCCCATATCGCCATAATTGGTGAAAAGAAGACAATAAATAATGAAATAGCTAGTGTAGTTTGTATTTGTTGAATATCATTCGTACTTCTTGTAATTAATGAAGCCATCGAAAATTTCTCTATTTCATTTTTAGAAAAAGTTAAAACTTTTTCATACATTTGTTGACGTAAATTTCTACCAACTGTGGCTGCGATTCTACTAGCAAAATAATTCGTTACAATACTTGCACCACCTGATAATAAAGTGAATAAAATCATTTTCATTGCCATAGATTTTAAATATGCATGACGAAGATCATCAATACTTATACCTAATTTTTTATATTCATCTTTAACAAATAAAATACCATTTTGTTGAACAATAAAATCAGATTGTGTACCTAATTTATTTAATATTTTTTGTTTATTCTCCTCTAACATTTTAGGTGTCACCACACCTGCTTGAATACCTTGTTTTAATTGATTTAAATTAAGATGCTCTTTCTTAGCACCATTTAGCATTAACATACTATTTGATAATAGTGTATTCAATCGATCATGCTGTGCTTTATTAATAATTTTTAAATGATAGCTATTTTGTTCTTTTTTATAAGCTTCATCCATTAATTTTTTGTCATCTTCTGACATAAATAATTGTAAAAGTTGATACGTTTCATCTGTTAATTGTGTTGCAACACTATCTTCTATTCCATCTTGTTGGATACCAATATCTACAATATTACTTGTATAACTTGGTAATTGTAATTCACTACCTGCTCTAATACCTAAAAAGATAATTAATAATAATAGTGGTACTTTGAACTGTTTCAAATATTTAAATAATGTCATTAATTTTCTCCTTTCTCTTCATAGTGATTAATAATATCAATTGTTTTTGTTAACAAATACAACCATTGTTGCTGTTCTTCTAACGAAAAATGTTCGAAGACATCATTGAAAAAAGCTTTAGTTTTTTGTTGCTGTTGCTCAACAAATTGCTTACCTTGTGATGTCAATGCAATATTTTTTTTTCGTTTGTCTTGTTCATCTACTGTCACCGTCAAATAATTTTCTGCTACTAATTGATTTACAATAACAGTAATACGTGGTTTTGTTAAACCTAAATGTTCACTCAATAAATGCATAGTCTGCGGACCATGACAATCAATCATATTCAATAGATGTAACATCGGTCGATTAAATTGATGTTGGTTCTGCTTATGTAATTGACTCAATGATTTTCTTAGTTCATGTACTAATGTCATCGCTTGTTCATGCACAATATCACCTCCAAAAATAGTTAATACCGTTAACTATTTTAACTTATTTTTTAACTTTGTCAATAAATTAATTTAACTATATGAATTACAGGAATAAAAATGATTACAATCAATAAAACTACTCATGATATCCTAATCATAAGTAGTTTTACTATCAATATATAAATATATTATCCAAGATGTTAAAATTCTAAATCATCAAATAAGCTTAACTGTGCTTTTTCTGGCATACCTGCTAGACTACCCATTTCTGTTAAATAGTCAATAATTTTATCAGATACACCGCCACGTTTTTTCAATTCTTCTTTAGATAAAAATGGTGCTTCATCTCTTGCTTCTACTAAACGTTTAGCTACACTATCTCCTAAACCTGGAATAGAATTAAAAGGTGGAATTAAACTATCACCTTCAATAATAAATTCATTAGCACTAGATTTTTCTAAGCTAATTTTTTGAAATGCAAAACCTCTTTGAACCATTTCATTAGCTAATTCTAAAACAGTCATTAAATCTTTATCTTTATTTTTAAGTTCATCTAAGTTTTTATTCATGTCAGTTAATTTAGCATGTAAAGAGGCGGCACCTTTTGTCATAGTTAACAAATCAAAATCTGATGCTCTAACTGTAAAATAAGCAGCATAATAGTATAAAGGACGATGAACTTTAAACCAAGCTATACGTATAGCCATTAACACATAAGCAGCCGCATGCGCCTTTGGAAACATATATTTAATTTTTTTACATGATTCCATATACCATTCTGGTACATTTTTATCTTTCATTGCTTGTTCAAAATCTTCAGTTAATCCTTTACCTTTACGTACTGATTCCATAATTTTAAAAGCCAGACTTTCATCTAATCCTTGATAAATCAAGTAAACCATAATATCATCACGACAACCAATAACATCACTTAATTGACAAATACCAGAATTAATTAATTCTTGTGCATTCCCTAACCATACGTCTGTTCCATGGGATAAACCAGAAATTTGAACTAATTCAGAAAAAGTAGTGGGTTTAGTATCCTCTAACATTTTTCTAACAAAACCTGTCCCAAATTCTGGAATACCTAATGTCCCTGTTTTAGAAAAAATTTGTGATGCTTTAACATTTAAAATATCGGGTGATTGAAATATTTGCATCACTTCAGGATCACTAGTAGGTACATCTTTAGGATCAATACCTGTTAAATCTTGTAGCATACGAATCATTGTTGGATCATCATGACCTAAAATATCTAATTTCAATACATTATCATGTATTGAATGAAAATCAAAATGAGTTGTTCGCCACGCAGCAGTTAAATCATCTGCCGGATATTGAATTGGTGTAAAATCAAAAACATCCATATAATCTGGTATAACAATAATACCTCCTGGATGTTGCCCTGTTGTACGTTTAACTCCTGTACATCCAGAAACTAGACGATCAATCTCAGCACCACGTTTATAAATATTACGTTCTTCTAAATAATTTTTCACATACCCAAAAGCTGTTTTTTCAGCAATTGTTCCGATTGTTCCTGCACGATAAACATAATCTTCACCAAAAATTTCTTTCGTAAAAGCATGTGCAGTAGGTTGATATTCACCAGAAAAATTCAAATCAATATCAGGTACTTTATCACCTTTAAAACCTAAGAATGTTTCAAAAGGAATATCTTGCCCTTCTCGAATCATTTCTTGCTGACACTTATCACAAGTACGTTGTGGCATATCAAAACCCGAACCATATTGACCAGTTAAATCAAAATCAGCATAACCACAGGATGAACAAATATAATGCGGTGGCAGAGGATTAACCTCAGTAATTTCCATCATTGTTGCTACAAATGATGAACCTACAGAACCACGCGAACCAACTAAATACCCATCATCCAAAGATTTTTTTACCAATTTATGAGAAATTAAATAAATAACAGCAAAACCATTACCAATAATAGATGTCAATTCTTTTTCTAAACGATCAATCACTAATTGTGGTAAATTATCACCATATATTTTTTTAGCCATCGCATAACTCATCTCACGTACAGTATCTTCTGCACCTTCTATTTTAGGTGTATATAATTTATCTTTTAAAGGATTAACTTCTTCTATCATATCAGCAATTTTTTGACTATTTGTGACAACAACACGTTGCGCATCCGCTTCACCTAAGAATGAAAAGTTTCGCAACATTTCATCAGTTGTTCTAAAATGTGCAGGTGGTAGAATTTGTCGACTTAATGGATTCTTTTTATCTGAAGCAACTAAAATTTGTCGAGAAATAGCACTATGTTCGTAAAGATAATGCGTATTACCTGTAGCAACTACTGGCTTATCCATTTTATCAGCTAATTTTATTATTTTTTTCATTGTTTCTTCTAATTGTTGTTCATTTTTAATCAGTTCGCGTTCTAACATATTCGCATACTGATCTTTTGGTTGAATTTCAAAATAATCATAAAATTGCGCTATTTTTTGTGCTTCTTCTTCTGATTGTTGTAACACCGTTTCAAATAATTCACCGTTTTGACACGCACTACCTACTAATAAACCTTCACGGTATTGATTCAAAGTTGATTTCAGCACAATGGGTTGGCGATAATACGTTTCTGTAAATGATTGTGATACAATTTTGAAAAGATTTTTTAAACCAATACTATTTTGTACTAAGATGGTACAGTGCGTTGGTCGAGCACGTTTATAAACATCTTGTTGTGCTAATTTATCATTTAATTCATTGTGATAATGAATATCTAATGCTTCAATTTGTACTAACATCTTTACTAAAATTTTTGATGTTGTTTCTGTATCATAAATCGCTCTATGATGTTGCGTTAAAGGAATTTGATAATATTTTGCTAAATAATTTAAACCATGTCTTGCGACTTTAGTATTAATGGTACGTGATAATTGTAAAGTATCAATGACACCATTTTTACTTTTACCGAATCCTAAACGTTCATAAGCTGTATTAATAAAACCCATATCAAAGGATGCATTATGGGCAACATAAATATCATCTTCATTGACCCAATTATAGAAATTAGTCATTACCTCTTCTACTTGTGGTGCATTTTGTACATCTGAATCTTGAATTTTAGTTAATTCTATTGTAAATGAACTTAATGGTTCATTTGGATTAATAAAACTTTCAAATTTACTAATGATCTCACCACGATGCATTTTAATTGCTGCAATTTCAATTAATTTATCATTCTCTGGTGATAAACCTGTCGTTTCTACGTCAAAAACAACATAAGTAGCGTCTTCTAACTTTTGTTGATTAGCATTATAAGCAATTGGTACTTCATCATTAGCTAGTGCGACCTCTACACCATAAATCATTTTAATTCCTGCTTTTTTAGCTGCATGTGCTGCATCTGGATAAGCTTGTAAATTATAATGATCAGTTATAGCAATTGCTTTATGCCCCCACTTAGTTGCTTGTGCAACATAATCTTTAATTGATGTAATCCCATCTAATTGACTCATATTCGAATGTAAATGTAGTTCTACACGCTTATTATCTTTATCAGCTGTATCTTCTTTACCTGGTTTATTAACAATCTCTAAATCTTTAACCATGACTGTCATTTCTTTTGTAAAATAATCTGGTTCTAAATTACCACAAACACGTACCCATTGTCCTTTAGATAAATGATCAACTAATTCATTAAGATTATTTTTTTGTTCTGGTGCATTAAAAAATTTTACAGCAATCGAATCACTATAATCAGTTACTTTCAATGTGATTAAATGTTTTTTATTACGTAATGCACGCACGTCCATATCAAAAATATAACCTTCTAAAACAACATCTGTTTCAGGTTCGATTAAATGCTCAATACTTTGAATTCTTTTACGATCAATCTCTCTGCCCATTTGGGTAGCAGTGACATGTGTTGTTCTTCTACCGCCACGATAACCACCACTATTTGTTGAGTATGGTTTTGGTTGTGTATCTTGTTGTTCTCTTGATTTATTTTCTAAAATGGTTTGTTTTAACTTCTCTGTTTCTTGTTCGATAAATTGATGATGTGCTTGTTCATGTTGAGAAATTTTTTCCTGTGCTGTAATTTCATTCACTTCAAAAATAAGATGATATTTTCCTAATCCTAATTTTTCAATACTATGAACAATATCATGTTGACACTTAGCCGTTAATAACGCTGCTTCATTATCATTTAAAGCAGATATAATAATCTTTGGATAATTGACAACAATATCTCTTTCTAAAATACTTTTTTTTAAATTCGTTGCTAAATTTAATCCTTCATTTAATAAAAATGGCCAATACGTTTTCACATATTGATCTTTAACTTCATTGTTCAACTGATCTGCAATTTCTAATTGATAATCTACTTTAGCAATATTTTGAAAACTATTATGCAATGCTTGATGAAATTGATGCCATTGCACTACATTTGGTAAATCTTTCAAACGGAAAATAAAAAATAATTGTCTTTTACTTTTACTAATTACAACTTTTTCAATAGTCGCACTAGAAAATTGATCGTCATCTAAGAGTGATGGTAATGACAATTGCTCTAATAAGACGCGAAATTTTTGATTGTTATTTTTCATTGTCTGCCTCACTTTTTATTCATTGTTTATTTAGTTTATCATCTCTCAATTCATTTTACCACTTAATAACATAAAAAAATAAAGTATTAAACAAGTGACATTAACTTGCTTAATACTTCTATTAATTATTTTTTAGGTAGATATTGTGTTAAAATAACTTCGTGTAATGCTGTTGGTGCGGCAATAATCGTATTCTGTTCAAAAAACGACACTGCACTACCATCTATTTGCGTTAATTGATAGCCTTGATGTTCAAGCATGATGGCACCTGCAGCAAAATCCCATGCATAATTTTTCTTTGTAATATAAATATGTACATTATTACTTGCCACATATGCTAATGACAATGCTGCCGAACCATAATCCCTTGTTGCTCGTACATCTGCAACTAATTTTTGCAATTGTACATCTGATAATGTCCACTTAGCACCAATTGATAAGAAAGCTTCTTTAATAGGCGGTGTAACAGGTTGATCAACGAGTTCTCCATTGACTTTAAAGAAATGTCCCTTATCTACCTCATATAAACATTTTGCCATAACATCATAAATAAAACCATACTTCCCTTGACCATCAATAAAAATAGCAACTGAAATACAAAAATGTTGTTGTTGTTGAACGAAATTTAAAGTACCATCTATTGGATCAATAATCCACACTGTTTTATTATTTAATGTAGCTAAATCATGCCCGTTTCCTTCTTCACCTAAAATATGATGCTTAGGATATTTTGCTTTAATATGAGAAACAAAAAAATGTTCTATTTCTTTATCTACATTGGTAACTAAATCATTAGCATTAGATTTTGTTTCAATATGCAATGTTTGATGTGCCTGTATTTGTTGTCTAATTATTTCTCCTGCTTGTAAAACTAATTGTTTTGCCTCTTGATATAATGTCATTTTATCATCCCTTTTTATTTTTTTCTAACCATAATATAATCACAATCATCACTATCAAATAAATCACAACATACCATTTAACTGTCAAAATGAATAAACTATAAACAGTGATAATACATATCACAGCAAACATAATTTGACGAATTAATCGATCAAAAGCTGTATATTTAAAAGTATTATTTTGTGGATAAATTTGAAACCATAGATGATAATCATATTGTTTAATTAATGTACGTAATTGAATTAAAACTAAATAACTTGCCATCACACCAATACATAAAATCAACAAATCATATTTAAATACTGACATTAATAACATAGCGAATAACATTAATCGTACAAGTAAAAAGATTGTATTTTCTTGTCTAAAAAAGCTTCTAACAAATAAATAATAGTACATATTTGTTGTTTTTGACGTTAACCCTTTAATCATCACATCAAAATATTTACGACGATGTACTCTAATGGCTAATTGTGGAATATCTACAAATAATGCTAATAGTTGATATTGTTTTTGCTTTCTTTGTTGTTCGTAAACAATCATCTTCTCCCAATTTAATGCTTTTGTTTTTTGTTTTTTGGCCAGTAAAATAGCACTACCTAATAATAATAACAATAAAAATAATGATACATAATTTATTTTATACCATATCGGCAGTAATAAAAATACTATACTGATGATTAACAACATACTGTAATGCCACCATTTCAAAACATTTTGGTGATAAAATTGTTGTTCATAAACTATTCTAACAATAATTAATACAACTAATTGCATGACTATCAAATTGATTAATAATTGATAATTCAAATGTATAGTAAACACTGGTAATATTACTAAATTGACAATCATCATTGATATGATAGGTGGTAGTAACGATCTAATTCTCGTTAGACTAAAAACCGCTTTAAAATCTGCTTCTCTACAAGTTAAAAAAACAATATCTGCTGGTTTAACTAACAATATCACTTTCTGCATGAAGATTACCATCGTTACAATAATGAGACAAACACTAATTAATAATTTACTTTGAAAAACTGTCACTGTTTGCAACCATTGTAAATAGTAGTAAGCAAAAATAAAACTTAACATAAATAGAAAACCTATTAAATTGCCATTAAAAATATACTTACTATACTTAAAAACATCTTTATTTTCTTGTAATAATCTTTTGTGAAGTAATTCATTCATTTACTTCACCTCTTCTGTTGTCAGTGTAATATAAATATCATCTAATGAAGCATGTGGTAATTGTGTCTGTTGACGTAAATCTTCTAATGTTCCTTGTGCTACTAATTGTCCTTTATGAATAATTAAAAATTTATCACAATATTTTTCAGCAGTAGCTAAAATATGTGTTGACATCAATATGCTCGCACCACGTTGTTTTTGTTTTTGAATAAGCATCAATAATTGACTAATTGCAATGGGATCCAAACCTAAAAAAGGTTCATCAATAATAAATAGTTGTGGTTCTACTAAAAAAGCACAAGTAATCATGACTTTTTGTTTCATACCTTTAGAAAAATAAATTGGAAAAAAATCTTTCTTTTCTAATAAATCAAATGTTTTTAATAATTCATTGGCTCTTTGATCTGCAATATCTTTTGGTATACGATAAGCTAATGACGTCATATTAATATGTTCTTGCAAAGTCAATTCATCATATAGTACAGGTGTTTCTGGAATATACGAAAATTGCTGCTTATATTGTTCTGGCTGTTGTGATAATGTCAAGTCATTCAATGAAATACTTCCTGACATAGGTTGTAAAATACCTAATATATGTTTGATGGTTGTACTTTTTCCAGCACCATTTAAACCAATCAAACCAACGACCTCACCTTCAGCTATATCAAAATTAATATTTTTTATAATAGCAGTTTGGCCATATCCTCCTGTTAAGTTCTTGACAGTTAACATATTTTCTCTCCATTCCATTTAATTATTATTATTGTACCAATAAATTGAACCATTAGGCAATTAAAACTAATAAAAAAGTGATAAATATGCTATAATTTACCTATTATTAGTAGGAGGAGAAAATCTTATGTCACAAACTATTTTTTCAAAAATTATTGCTGGAGAAATACCAAGTTATAAAGTTTATGAAGACGAACATGTTTTAGCTTTTTTAGATATTTCACAAGTCACTAAAGGCCATACTTTAGTCATTCCTAAAAAAGCAGCCACTAATATCTTTGAAATTGATGAAGAAAACATGACACATCTTGCTAAAGCTTTACCACGTGTCGCTAAAGCGATTAAACAAGCTTTTAACCCTTTAGGTTTAAACATTTTACAAAATAATGATGCTTATGCAGGTCAATCAGTATTTCACATTCATTTTCATTTAATTCCACGCTATGATGAACAAGATGGCTTTAATTTACATTGGCAACCTCAAGGTGAACATTATACACCTCAACAGATGAGTGAAATCAGTCAAAAAATCAAAGAAGCCTTGTAATGTTTTTCATATTCAGTTAAACTTTATTTATATTCTGCTATAAGTAACGAGTACATTATAGAGAATAAATGAGTTTAGAGGAGTGTGTTAATATGAATAACACAAAAAAATTAGTATCAATTGCTTTATTATTCGCCTTAGGTATTGCTTTACGTAGTTTATCAATGCTTATCCCTATCCCCGGTGGTATTTCACCTGATGTTTTATTAATAACGATTCTTATCTGCGCGACACTGTTTCGTGATAAACAATCATTTATTATTATTACAGTCGCTGCAGCATTTTTTACTGCATTGCTTACCACTTTTCCTTATGGACAAATAATTAATCCAATACAAATCGTAATCACAATGATAGTGATTAAACCTATTATTAATTATTTTGACACAAACATCACTGTCAAAATAATTGTGATAATTGTATTTATTGGTACGATTATCTCAGGTGCTTTATTTAGTTTATTAGGTGGTTGGGTTTTAAATATGACTTTATTACAGTCATTATTAGCATTATTTGCTGTCGTAGTTATACCTACTGCAATATTCAATGCAGTGTTAACAAGTATTATTTACCCTGTAATTAATAAGGTATTTACTAAAATATAAAAAAAGGGGCTGGGAAAAAACTAGC